>NZ_JACJEW010000004.1:0-176966 GCF_014164315.1 Pseudoalteromonas sp. SG44-1 | reverse complement strand
CTAAACTTAAGTTTTACTCGACTAACTGATTAACTCTTGCAGCTTAAGCGTTGCCTGCTGCCGTCTCAGTGGGGTCGCATTATAGGGCGCGGCGAATTTTACGCAAGCGTTTTTTAAAGAAAACTATAAAAAACATGCCTTACGCTTGCTTTTTAGCCAAGATGCTTAAAAACACATCTAAAAAATAGATAATCGCTATTGTTCAATCCTTCTAAAATAGGGTTTCACATTCATATACGTTGATATTAATAACACTAGTATTGTATATATGAAATTTCATATATACACTTAATGGATATTGTCAGTCAGAATATTTAATTTACATGTCCCAAAGTAATAGCTCAAAGCAAAGTGTGCTCTTTCTGTGCACTGAGAATTCAGCCCGTTCACAAATGGCAGAAGTATTACTGAGAAATAAAGCGGGAGAGATTTTTGATGTTTATAGTGCAGGGATCGCTCCTAAAGATATTGATCCTAGAACAATTAATTGTTTGCAAAAGTTTAACTTGCCGATAACTGAGCTCAGCGCAAAACATATAGCTGAGTTTACAGATAAAACTTTTGATTATGTTATTACGCTATGTGAAAGAGCAAACAATGAATGCAGAGCTTATAAAGGCGCACTGTTGCAACTTGCGTGGGATATTGCAGATCCAAAAGTAATGGTAGGTTTAGAGCCCTTTGTCGCAACCCTCTATGAACTTGATAAACGACTGGATATGTTTATTGACGTACACGGTAATATTAATAACCTGCAATCACATCAGTATGTGCCACTATGTAGTAGTACCATCTCAGATCAAGATAACGAGTTATCGATAGATCCAAGCATATTTTATAAATGCTTAACTGATCAGATCCGATTAAAAACTTTAATGTTAACCAACTACTATGGCGAGTTATGTGTTTGCGAATTAATGGTAGCACTGCAAGAGCAAAGCCAACCAAAGGTATCGCGTAACTTAGCCGTATTAAAGAAAGCCGGCATCATTACAGATAGAAAGCACGGACAATGGGTGTTTTACCAAATTAATCCAAGATTGCCACAATGGAGCAAGACGATTATTAGTACAACCACTGAAAGTAATCTCCATCTGATCATCAACAGCCTTAAGCGATTAGCGACTATGCATAAACGACCTAATAAAGTGAGCTTTTGCAGTTAACGATAACTTTAATAAACACAGCACAATTTAACATTGGCTAACGTAATGAAGCGCTAGCTTTACCGCACTTACAACCCAACAATTAATCAGGATGTAATTATGACAGTAAAAGTAGGTATAAATGGTTTTGGCCGTATGGGCCGATTATCAATGCGCGCAGCATTTGATTGGCATGATATAGAAATTGTCCATATTAACGATCCAGGCGGTAATGCTGAAACATTCGCTCATTTAATGACGTTTGATTCAGTACACGGTAAATGGCATCACGAAGCAAGTCATACTGAAGATACTATTATAATTAATGGTAAAACAATTGCTTTTACGCAAAACACTAAAACAGAACAGACTGATTGGTCAAACTGTGATGTCGTTATTGAAGCGTCGGGTAAAATTAAAACCAAGGCACTACTGCAAGCTTACCTAGATCAAGGTGTAAAACGCGTTGTTGTTACAGCACCAGTAAAAGAAGAGGGTATTTTAAATGTAGTAATAGGTGTAAACGACCACCTTTATAATAAAGAGATTTACCCAATCATTACCGCTGCATCATGCACAACTAACTGCTTAGCACCAGTAGTAAAAGTTATTCATGAAAAGATTGGCATCAAGCATGGCTCAATCACCACCATTCATGACATAACCAACACCCAAACAATTATTGATGCACCGCATAAAGACTTACGCCGTGCACGTTCATGCGGCACAAGTTTGATCCCCACTACAACTGGTTCAGCTACTGCAATAACGCATATATTTCCAGAGTTAAAAGGTAAACTAAATGGCCATGCTATTCGCGTTCCGCTAACTAACGCATCAATTACTGACTGTGTATTTGAACTTGAGCGCGGTACCACCGTTGCTGAAGTAAATAAATTACTTAAGGATGCTGCTGAAAATGAACTAAAAGGCATAATGGGCTACGAAGAACGCCCACTGGTATCTATTGACTACAAAACCGATCCTCGTTCCAGCATCATTGATGCGCTATCAACCATGGTGATCAACGACACTCAAGTAAAACTTTATGTGTGGTACGACAATGAATGGGGCTACGCGAACCGAACTGCGGAACTGGTACGTAAAGTTGGTCTAGCTGACAAGGAATAATTAACCGTGGATCGATTCACAGCACTCTCCCCACAAATAAAACAATATTTGATCATTACCGGTAATTACTGGGCATTTACTTTAACTGATGGCGCATTGCGGATGCTCGTGGTGCTGTATTTTTATCAATTAGGTTACAGCCCACTTAGTATTGCTATGTTGTTTTTGTTTTATGAAATTTTTGGTGTGATCACCAATTTAGTGGGCGGATGGCTGGGAGCTCGATTCGGCCTGAATAAAACCATGAACATTGGCTTAGCATTACAAATTGTGTCTTTGGCAATGCTTATGGCACCTGTAGATACACTCACCGTAATTTATGTGATGGCTGCGCAGGCGCTTTCAGGGATCGCAAAAGATCTGAATAAAATGAGCGCCAAAAGCGCTATTAAGTTACTAGTACCAAAAGACGCGCAAGGCCAGCTTTTCAAATGGGTGGCTATTTTAACGGGTTCTAAAAATGCGTTAAAAGGTGTTGGCTTCTTTTTAGGTGGCGTACTGCTGACTTTGCTAGAGTTTCATGGCGCAATGCTAATCATGATCTGCATGCTCACTATGGTTTGGCTATTTAGTTTATTCGCATTAAAAGAAGACCTAGGCAAAGCTAAAAATAAAGCCAAATTTAGTGAGCTGTTCTCCAAAAGCAAAGCCATTAATGTACTCTCAGCCGCACGAATGTTTTTATTCGGCGCAAGAGATGTCTGGTTTGTGGTTGCCTTGCCTGTATTTTTAGCCGCAACCTTTGGTTGGGATCATTGGTGGGTTGGCGGCTTTATGGCAAGCTGGGTGATTGGCTATGGCATAGTGCAGTCTTTTGCGCCTCATATTACAAACATAATGAGTACAGGAAAAAAATCAGTTCAGGTGCCCTGTGGCCGTAGCGCTTTTTTATGGGCCAGTTACTTAACAGCTATACCGGCCATTATTGCCTTAGCTCTGCATTTTGACTTTTATATACAAGCATCCGTTATTATCGGTTTACTGATATTTGGTGCGGTGTTTGCGATTAACTCATCATTGCATAGCTATTTAATTGTAAGGCTTGCTGATAGTGATGGCGTGTCACTTGATGTAGGCTTTTATTATATGGCCAATGCTATGGGGAGATTACTAGGCACTGTTTTATCGGGCTGGGTGTATCAACAATATGGACTTGAAGCCTGCTTATGGATCTCAAGCTGCTTTATTGCCCTAGCAGCACTGTTATCGCTGGCACTACCAAAGAGTAATCAATAGTCAATAAAATCAACTACTGGCAAGCTCTCAAAGCCTGGTTTAGCAAATAAATACCCTTGCATTAACTCAATACCTGCGGCTTTTAACCATGTATATTCTGCAAGGGTCTCAATCCCCTCTGCTAATGGGGTGATATTTAATTCACGAAGCATATTTAAGCTATGAGTCACTATTGATTGGCGTACTTTATCTGAATCGATATTTCGGATCAGCTCCATATCGAGCTTAATAATATCCGTTTGAAAATCGGCTAATAAATTAAGGCCCGAGTAACCAGATCCAAAATCATCCAGAGCTGTTGTAAAGCCTAGAGATTGATAATATTCAACCACTCGCTTAATGTGAGCACTGTCTTCTATTTTCTCAACTTCAGTAAACTCAAACATAATTCGTTGCGTCGGAAAGTTATATTTTTTAGCTGCTTCTAAGGTGGTACGAATACACCGCTCAGGCTTATAAATAGCATTGGGTAAAAAGTTAATGCTAAGCATAGAATCAACCCCTAACTTAGCGGCTAAAGCAATCGCTTTTATTCGACAGAACTGATCAAAAGTATAACGATTTTCTTCATTTACTTTTGCGATAACAGAATATGCAGACTCATTATTAATGCCTCGCACTAGAGCTTCATAGCCAAAGATAGAGCGCGTCTTACAATTTACAATTGGTTGAAATGCCATAGTAAAATCAAAGCCTAGGCCTTCTAAATCGGCACAGTCATTACACGATACCTTTTCACATTCAGTTAGTTTGTCATTCATTCAGCACAACCCATTTTTGTCTATTTTTTCATAGTAGTAGAGTTAAAAGCGAAAGCCAACCTTACTTTAACTATTGCATATAAAATCAAGTTCACTATGCAGATATTCCTTAACGCTGCACTTTGAAGAATAGAAAGTATATTTCAAGCCCCCAAATATGGAACGCTTAATGCATTTATTTTTTAAACCAAATAACTTGTCAACTTTTTGCCGCACGGGACACGCAATGAATCTAACAAATATACCTTCATCACTGCTTACAGATCCAAACTATTTAAAGCAAACACAAGCAGGCACACAGCAAACAAATGACAAAGAAAAACTAACTTCTTCCACTGAAGTGGAGAATAGCGATGAAAACACTACTGAAAATAAAACTGACAACGATGAGACTGTAGAAACTACACAGCAACAAATGATTAAAAACATTAAAGAACTACAAGAAAAAATACGCGCGCTTGAAGCTGACAGCAGCCTTACCAAAGCAGATCAACAATCACAAAAAGCTGAATTACAAAAAGAGTTAGATCAAGAACTTGTTTCAATCCAACTTAGCGTAAAAAAGAACGTATCAACTTTGATGGGAAGTTTATTTTCGTCAGCAGGCAACACCAGCTCAGGTTTATTGTTTAACTATAGTGCTTAGAATTACTTTCTAACTAACACTCTCAAAACTAAAAAAGTCCCATTGCGGGACTTTTTACTAATTATTTTTGGATAGCAGACGCTTTATTTACAAGCTGCACTTGAGAGGTAATAGCGCGATCAATAACTTGGCTATAAACTCGCTTCTTCTCGCTTGAGCTAGAATCTAGCACAAAATCTGAAAGCTTAGAGTTTTGCGTTGGCTTTGGCTTTATTAAATTTGAAAACATAAACACTCCTAAAGCTCGTTTTTTGAGCTGGATGGTGATTCTATCAGGCTCTGTAGATCTTCTCTAGTGAATTTTTCATCTAAATGATGCTCTATTGCCTGAACATTATCGTGATAAAAACGTGTTTTGCCCTTATTATTTTTAACTAATAAATCCACTTGAATTTGACTACCGAACTTGAGCTTAAGTTCCCTTATAACCTCCTGAGAAGCAAAGAACTGATCAATAAAGGTATCAGCTAGAATTCTACGTCCCTCTAGCTTTTCTCTTGCCTCAACGAACTCCCAAGCCAGCTCTGGTTTTTGATATACAAACAGAATTAGTACTTGCCTTTCCTTACGGATAGAGCGTTCAATATTCTTTTTTGCAACATCATAACTTGCCAAAGTTCCATCTAACAAAAAAGACTGCTTGTTTTTAAACGCATGATCAAGTGTTCTCTCAACAATAAAAGATACAGCACGATGAAATAAATACGAGTTATCACCTGTATAACCAGGTATTAGTTCTCTTAACTCATCTGGATCAAGCCTGAGTACATTATCAGCACCAATTTCGTCTAAAAAAGCTTTTGAAGCTTCAGTTTTTCCTGCGCCAGGTGAACCTGCCATAAAAACAGAAACCGGCCTGGTATCGGGAGGAAACTGGTTTTTGTCTGTTAACTCGCGAGCTATACGAGTCCTATTACTTTTAGCATAGCTTATTGCCTGTCGTTCTAGTTCTTCTGGTGCCATATAAAACCTTAATCATCTCTATTCATTATGTCACTTAAGTAGTTATTCGCAAGTGATTCAAATTCAGAATATACCCTAGGGCTCTTCTCGTTTTTTTAATGGCAAAAAAAATCACACGAACTTTTAACAATAGCCAGAGTATCAGAGCGTAAAGCAGACAAGCGACCAGCTCTAGACTGTAAATGGCTTGGTCGAGAAGGTTGTATTTATACAGTGAAAGGCAAAGGCGGCCTAATCCGTGATGTACTAATACCGAATGCATTAGCTACACAGTTAGAAGAAAGGCGCTTAGCACAGCCTATAACGGTTCGTGATAGAGAAATTAACTATTTGCAACGCTACAATATTGGTGGAGGCCATAAATGGTCATGTTCATTTTCAAAAGCATCTAATCGCGCTCTATTTTTTTCTAATGGTGCCCATGGCCTTAGACATAGCTACGCACAAGAAAGAATGGATGAGCTAAAAAACTTGGGTTTAACTAGAGCTTTAGCTCTCGAAACTGTATCGCAAGAGCTCGGTCACTTCAGGGCTGAAATTACTGAGGTTTATTTAAGGTAAATAGTTGCAGCTATTTCGAAGTTGTAAAGTTTATAACTTTAACGGGCACCATGCTTAAACTCACATTGCTATATTTTAAGACCCTTCTTAACCTTTCATAGGTCATTTTTAATTCATATTTAGCCATTAGTGGCAGACTATTTTTGTCAGGTTTTATTTTTGTTTTATCGTACAGCAACCACAGACCAACAGAATAATCAGTTCCAAATATTTCTTCAGGAATCTCTTTGATATGGTCTAAAAATAAATTTTTCTGTAGATGCCCTGATTTTTCAATATAGTTTCTTATTTGCTCAATAAACTTAGGATCAACTAAAAAAGATTCACAATAAAATCGGGCTTGAGAGAATAAATAATTAATTGAGCTACACCCTCCATACTTTTTAACATGGATTATATTGCCTTTCCCTTGACTATCAATTTCAAAAATATCACAAAACTCTTTATCCTTTCTACCTCCTCCAATTTGTAATTTAGCCTGATCAAATTTTATTGAATCAGGATTAAGGTCGCAGTATTTTTGATTAAAATTTTCTTCTCTATTTTGTTTGAGTTTTCCACATGAGATATCTATATTTTTATAGCTGTTTGATATATCAACTTCTTTCAATTCTTTATTGATGAAGTTATTAATTGTTTCATAAAAATCATCATCAACTTTTCTCCACTCACCATTAGAAAGAACATAACAGGATTCATCTGCTATTTCGGCGACAAGACATTCATACAGAGACCAATTTTTATAACTTAATATTTTGTTTTGATCATGTGAGTATGCATAAATATTTTTGCGACTCAGGCTACTTAACGATATTTTACTGATATCTTTAAAAACAACTATTGCTAAATCATCAACGCTAATATGGGAAAAAATTTTATTTTCTCGCTTATCTGAATTCGAGTAGGAAAAGCTATACTCGTCATCTGGTATGAACTCTGGAATAGCTAAATGTATTTTAGAAAAGTCTTCGACTTGAATTAACTTCAAAAGTTTTTCATCAAGCTCATTTTTCACTTCTTCGGAAACTGGAGATAAATTGGGATAATTCGGGAACAAATCTTTGTAAGCTTCTGAATTGTAAGCTTCTAGGTACTCATTAAAATTAGAAATCAAACGTTCCCAGTTAATCTTATCATCACCAACAACTTTAACTGTTAGATTATTTTTACCTTGCAACGTAACTTTTTTATCATCTGAGTGGTGTGCTGATAAATAGCTCAGTAATTCAGTTTCTGACATACCAAAGTCAAATGCATCCGAAGGCTTACTTAATTGACGGTCAATCATTTTTGTTGTATTGGAGTGCACTGAACTTTTTGCCTGCCTAACTTCTTGATTACCGCATAAATTCATAGCTACTTTGATCCCAAAGTCTGGCTCAAATAAGTTTTTCTTTAACCAGCTTCGACCACGGGTCCCAAATGCGGCAGCAAAAACACGATCGTTTTTCATTACCAATAATAATCCACTTGGACGTAAGGATGAGATTGTGAAATTAATTTCGGAACCACCCTCTAGCTGTGAATTAATAAAGTCCAACCATGGCGGAGGTGATAAGTCTGATTTTATTTGATGACAATAAAACTCGCAGTGACAACCACCAACCTCAAAGCTTCTAACTTTAAAAGAGTCACTTTCTACCTGCGGCATTTTTTCAACATCAATCAAATCACTAAAAATTTTACCTTTCTTAGATAAATAAAGTGATATCTGTCCTAACTCGTTATCCATAGCGTTCCCTACTGTTTAAATAACACCTTACTAGGAGTATCAATTTATAAAAACAAATATGCAAACATTATTGGAACGCAAGTGAGGTTACACGATTATATTAATTTGCTATATTGAAGAGTAGCACAGAGGTAGCACAGAGTAATTTCTGTTAGTAGGTGTTTACTTGGGAAGCTTGTAAAAGTGGTGGCCCCTCCCAGACTTGAACTGGGGACCTAACGATTATGAGTCGTGTGCTCTAACCAACTGAGCTAAGGGGCCATTTTGTATTAGCTTATGTTTTAAAAAAACAAAGCTAAATTTTTGAAGCGTTTAACCACCTAAGCGACTAAAGCGGGTTGCAGTATAAAAAGTTTTTACTGGCTTGTCACTAGCAAAAACCTTTATTTTAACAATCAATAAGCTAACTGCTTAAATAGTAGTCGCAAAAAGCTTTTATTGGTGACTAAAGCCATTCACACGAGTACTTGTATCATGTAGGAACGACTTTAGTCGCGAATGTTTTATCTTGTTCGTACCGATTCACAAACAAGATAAAAAACGCTACGCTAAAGTTAGCGCTAAATAGCTGCCAACGCTTTGTTTTATAATACTTACTAACTCGTTATCCATATATTGGTATTCATCAGCAATATCTAATACTTGAATATCTTTATACGTTAATAAATGTCCAAATTGCGCTTTAAGTCTATTTTTGTGTTTTTGCTCCATAACAAATATGACATCAGCCCACTGCATCATTTTGGCATTCACTGTTCTCTTTGCATTAGGGCTGGTGCCTGCTGAGCTAACAGCGAGCTCTGGGTGATTTCTCCATACTTGCTCAGCCGTTGAGCTTCGCCACTGATTGCGACTACAAATGAAAAGTACATTTGTCTCTTTATGTTCCTTCATTAATTATGTACTCCTTTATTAACTGAGCAGTCACGGTTTAAAACAAACTTTTCACCAGTGAATGTTTTTACAGGGTTACCACGCTCAACTTCCCAGTGCTGCTGCCAACGTGCTGTTTCTTGCTGAGTCATTTTATCCAACGCTACTTGCTCTAGTTTTTGAAACAACAACACACTTGCTAAACGCTTATTGGCATGTTGACTGCGCTCACTCTCAACACGTACCGAAGTCCCCGTTGCTGTGTGAGTTGCTCTTACCGCTGAATCAGTAGTATTAACATGTTGACCGCCAGCGCCAGACGCGCGGCATGTTTGAAAAGTTACGCCTTTATCAAGCTTACTTTCATCAATATCGAACAGTTGCCCGCTAAAAAACCAGTTTTTACGTTTATGCTTAAGCCGATACTGACTTTGACACACCCACAACATAGTACCTTGCCATGACTGAGCCAATTGCTTAGCCGCGCTATCGGCTGTTGAATCAAGTTGCAATAAAACCGACTTTAAACAGCCTCGTTCGGTTGCGCTAATAGCCTCAACAATCTCGAGTTCTATGCCTTGTGCGAGGCATTGCTTTTTAATCATTTTTAACGCTAAACTTACAGCTTTACAGCACTCAATAGGTCCTTGCCCTGCTGATAATTGCAGTAATATCATGATCAACAACCTCCATTTGTTTTGAAGGTTAAAACTGGCCGTAACTTAGCGACCACTTCTATTAACCCTGCATCAACCATATCACTTATAACCGTTTCGCACTTTTTGTATGCTTGTGGGGCTTCGTCGTATAGCAATTCTTTATTACCACAAATAACTCTGCTGCCTAACGCTGTACGATATAAATCTTCGCGCTTATATTTATGACCTAATCGGCCATGGCATTCACCGCGCTGCCATTTTCGCCCCGCGCCGTGTGCAAGCGAAAATAAACTGGTATTGATACTTTCCTGCACTGTTAGATCATTACCACTTAACTCTGTAAATACAGGTTTTACAAGATAACTGTAATCGCCACGAGAGCCTGGGATCACTACATAGCCTTTATCACTCGGTGTAGCACCTTTTCTGTGTAACCAGCCATCGCAACCGTCAATGTTTTTAGCCGATACTAAATTATGGTTAATATCTAAGGTACACTCACCATTTGCTCGTATAGCCTCTAAAAACCGCTTAGCGATCAGCTCACGATTAAGTTCAGCAAAGCGCACCGCTTCATCATGCTTGCTCATGTAATCTTTAAAATCAGCATCACCTTCACATAAGCCATCGTGATTATGACCCGCTATATGTTCAACCAATATTGATTGCCCTAACCCACGCGAGCCTGAATGAACCAATAATTGAAGATGCTTTTTACTTAGCCCTAACTCATCTAAGGCACTTTGATTGTATATCTCATCAATAGCTTGAAACTCAGCAAAATGATTACCTCCACCAATGGTACCCAAGGCACTATCATAACCCTTGGTAGTAATATTTTTTGCCGCTTTGTTACTTTCTATGATTGAGAACCAACTTTCATCAAGTGGCAGCTCAATATGTGTAAATTTTTTGGCAAGTTTATCTAGATTTACTTTTGCTACTTTGGCTGTGGTTTGCCACAGCGCCATACCACAGCCAATATCGTTACCCACTAATGCAGGGTAAATTTTGTTGGTAGTGAAAAATGCAGCCCCGATAGGATACCCTCTACCTGGGTGTAAATCAGGCATGCCCGCAACGCGTTGCATACCATTTAGCTCTGATGTTTTGATCAGTTGCTGTATCGCCAGCCCCTCAATCCACGTATCAGCAGACGCAATAAGGCTAACTTTATCAGTTATTTTTTGGACGGATTTGCCCATAATACCAATTCCTTTTTCTTTGTTAGAAAAATAGGATTAAAACGAAATACGAATTGGCAGGTCTGGATCTATTTTGAAATCAAACGAAAGGAACGCGTTTAAACGCAATGCTTACCTAAATGTACTTAATATATAAAAGCGTGTTTAAGTAACAAGTTTCTTATCGGATAAGACCTGCAAAGGATGTTGATGTAATTGTCATAGTATTTTCTCCTTCACAGTTAGTTGATGAATCCAACACTTAGGGTAAGTGCTGAACAATTGAACGAGCGCATGTTAATCAGTTTTTGAACATAAAGCAAACAAAAATTATGGCGTGTTTTATGTGCTTCTATATTTTATATATATGTTGTTACACGAGTATTTGCCCGAAGTAGGTATTTTAACTTACATACATGTTCTGTAAAACGAAGTGATTGAACAAGAAAACAAGGATAAAAGTAACCATTAACTAGTTAGTAGGAAATTTTGCGATTAACTCAGGTACTATGTTGAGGTAAGGGTATAAGTTCTTCTTTGAGCTGAATTGGTTAACTCCATGTTTGTCAAAATAGCTGTCTTAACAAAATTTGTGCCAGCTCTTTTTTATTTCTAATAACTTCCACACCGTAGTCACTTTTTATCTAACCATTTGTTCATAGCTTGATCGTAGGCGTCGGTTACTTTTGTTTTAGCACAAGTGGTGCCTACTAAGTAACTATCTGGTAGGTCACTTTTTGGCATTACACCAGCTCCTATCGATACCTTTTTAAAGCAGTTATCTCCGAGGCGATAGATAGTTAATTGCATGCTTTGCTTTTCAACTTTTAATGGGTCTATGCTGGTTTGCTGGTGCTCCTTTGGCACTGTAATACGCTGTGGTTGTGCTAAAACTTGTGACGTTGGAGGTGTTGATCGGAATGTATTTTGCTGTTGCTTTAGTATGCTCTTTAAACCTAATTTAAGGTCTATTTTTTTATAGCTGTTAGAGTCTGTTTGTGCCTTGGGCGTTACAGGCTTTATTGTTTTTTTAATTTTTACAATCGTATTTGCAGCAGGAATAATTGGTTTTTCAAGCTTTTTCAACAGCGTGGCTTCGTCGTGCTGGTTGCTCTTCTTTTCTATTCTAGGCAATGACTTAGGCAACGCCATACTAACCATGTATGCTTTAATTGGGGGAGTGTCTGTCACTATTAATTTTGGGGTTTTAACACTCATTAATATTGAAAAAATTATCCCGTGGAGCAGTAATGAAATAATAAAAGGCCAGCGCCACGTTGTCACAATATTTGTTCCCTAAACAATAAGTGTTCCCTATAACACTAATTTAATATGACCACATAGACGCTGCAAAGTTCCAAATATGAACATTTTGTTATTATTTGACTTGGCATTAAAAAATATTCAAACACTTGTTTTAAAATGACTTTCATATTTTTTATGTTTGCTTCAACTCAAGATACGTCTTTAGACGAAGTAGCTAATTGGAAGTAGGTAAGAACTGATGAGGTTCTTTTTTGATTTGCAAAAGAACACAAAATAGGTGTAATAAGAATTGTGTAACTGCTCATTATCTATAACCTTAAATCAGCTAGAGAAATGAGCATGTTGTAGCATATCTCACTACGGGCAAACTTTATTGTCGCTGCACAAGCTAACAATACTGCCCTGCTGCAAAGCCGCAGCTCCAAGCATATTGGAAGTTATAGCCTCCTAGCCAACCGGTTACGTCGGTTACTTCACCAATAAAGTACAGCCCTTGGGCTTT
This sequence comes from Pseudoalteromonas sp. SG44-1, assembly GCF_014164315.1. Lineage (NCBI taxonomy): Bacteria > Pseudomonadati > Pseudomonadota > Gammaproteobacteria > Alteromonadales > Pseudoalteromonadaceae > Pseudoalteromonas > Pseudoalteromonas sp. SG44-1. Next base: position 164,307 of record NZ_JACJEW010000004.1, on the reverse strand, counting down.
TTTCGCTTCAAAGGTTTTTGAGCTAAGTTCGTCGGTGTCTATACCGCCTAGAGTTACTTCCGCTGTGCGGTAACCTTCGGTGCCGTTGGGTTTAATTTGCCAGTTATGAATGTAATTAGCTAGCTCGTCAATTTGGCTATGGGTGAGCTGATTTACATTGCAATCTGGAATGGCTTTACTCTCATGCAGTATTTCAATAAAGCGTTTTGGCAAAATAGTCGCTAGGCTATTTTTTAATGATTTTTGTGCTTGGGTTTCTCGCCATGTTGCTAATTGCTCTGTTAAATCAAGCTCTGGTAACAGGTTTATAGTCACTGCTTGCCCTGCTCGCCAAAATGAGCTGATTTGTAATATAGCGGGGCCTGATAAACCACGGTGAGTAAATAGGATGTTTTCTTTAAAACTTGTGCCGTCTTCACTGCTGACGATACATGGCACGCTAATACCCGATAACCCTTCAAAGCGGTCCTTATCATGTTGGTGCAAGGTAAATGGTACAAGTGCTGCCATGGTCGGTAATACTTTTAAGCCAAATTGCTCAGCAATTTTATACCCTATTGGTGTTGCGCCTAGTTTTGGCATAGTTAAGCCACCAGCGGCAACAACGAGTGACTCACAGCTGTATGACTGTTGTTCTGTGATCACGAGATAGCCAGTAGCGGTTTTTTCAACGCTAAGCACTTCGTTACGCAGCGCAACATTAACACCCGCCCACTCGCACTCAGTTAGCAAAATATCAACGATATCTTGTGCGCTATTGTCGCAAAATAACTGCCCAAGGGTTTTATGGTGATACGCCAAACCGTGTCTGTCCACCAGCTCAATAAAATCATGCTGGGTATAACGGCTTAAACACGATTTTACAAAGTGTGGATTACCACATAAATAGTTTTCAGGGCTGGCGTTTTCATTGGTGAAGTTACAACGTCCGCCGCCGCTGATGAGAATTTTACGACCAGGCTTTTTGCCCATATCAAGCACTGTAACACTGCGGCCACGGTATCCAGCTTGTGCTGCACACATTAAACCTGCGGCTCCGGCACCGATCACTATTACATCTACTTGGGTCATTTGTTCATCTCATGAGGAAATTTTTGCAATTGTAGCAAATTTAAAAGTACAAACTGAGCGGTATTTCACTATTTTATTATTAACAACAAAGTGTGAAAAAATAAATGTTCACCTCACCAGTCTACAAATTAATTAATACTTTATAACCACTACAACGACATAATAAAAGTCATAAAATCGTATTTAGCCATATAAACATCCCGATATAACTAAAATAGAGACATTAATAATAAAACGTTATTTTAACTATTTTAACAGATCATTTACTTTTGTTCCCCTTCACGACAATTCATCGTGAAGCTTAATAACAATCTAGGGATAATTATGACAACAAGAAAAATATTTAAAAAATGCGCTGTAGCGCTTACTGTGAGCGCGATATTTGCAGCGACATCAAGCATGGCAAATCCTAGCGAAGCAATAACACCATCTATTGCTGACATAACAACAAAACTACAAAGCCAAGATCCTCTCGGTACACGCTTTATCATCAAGTATAAAAATAATAGTAATGATATGGCAACATTTTCGATTGCTGATACTAGCCCACAAATGATGAATAAAAAGGCCCAAGGCTTTGTTAAAAACTTTACCAGTAAAAAAGGAAAAGTTAAGGCGCAATATATCCGTGCAATGGCATTGGACAATCATCATGTTATGCGTGCAAATAAAAAACTAAGCGCTGACGAAGCCCAACAATATATGCAAGAAGTAATGGCTTCAGGCAATGTTGAATACATTGAAATCGACCAGATGTTAAAACCATTTGCAACTCCTAACGACCCTCGTTATGACGACCAATGGCATTACTATGAGCAAGCTGGCGGGTTAAACCTTCCAACTGCATGGGATACCGCAACAGGTAGCGGTGTAACAGTGGCAGTATTAGATACTGGTTATCGTCCACACATTGATCTTAATGCCAATATTTTACCTGGCTACGATATGATTTCGGATACATTTGTCGCAAATGACGGCGGCGCACGCGATAGTGATGCACGCGATCCAGGTGATGCAGTATCTGCCGGTGAGTGTGGTAATAATAACAGTGCACAAGGTTCAAGCTGGCACGGAACCCATGTTGCAGGTACTGTTGCAGCCGTTACGAATAATGGCGAAGGTGTTGCTGGTGTTGCTTATGATGCTAAAGTTGTTCCGGTACGCGTACTTGGTAAATGTGGTGGTTTAACATCTGATATTGCCGACGGTATTATTTGGGCTTCAGGCGGGTCAGTTTCTGGCGTACCTGCTAATGCTAACCCTGCTGATGTCATCAATATGAGTTTAGGTGGCAGCGGCTCTTGTAGCTCAACAACACAAAACGCGATTAACCAAGCACGTAATAACGGCACTGTAATTGTCATTGCCGCAGGTAATGATAACGACAATGCTAACAACTATAACCCTGGTAACTGTAATGGCGTAGTAAATGTTGCATCGGTTGGTCGTAATGGTGGGCGAGCTTACTACTCAAACTATGGTACATCTATCGATGTTGCAGCACCTGGTGGTGCGCAAAGCTTTGCTAATGATTCAGAAGGTGTTTTATCTACACATAACTCAGGTTCATCAAGCCCTTCTAGTGACAGCTATCATTACTCACAAGGTACATCGATGGCAGCACCTCATGTTGCTGGTGTTGCTGCTCTTATTAAACAAGCAAAGCCAACTGCAACGCCTGATGAAATTGAAAGCATATTAAAATCAAGCACTCGCTCATTCCCTGCCACATGCAATAACTGTGGTACTGGTATTGTTGACGCTGCAGCCGCAGTTGCTGCTGCAAGCGGTGGTACTACACCACCCGTTGGCGGCAGTGAGTTACTTGATGGCCAAGCTCAAACGGGCCTAAGTGGCGCTGCGAGTAGTGATACTTTTTATACAATGACTGTACCAAGTGGCGCAACTAATGTGACTTTCACTATGAGTGGCGGAACGGGTGATGCAGATTTATATGTACGCTCAGGTAGTAAACCCACTACATCAACTTATGATTGTCGTCCGTATAAAGGGGGTAACAGCGAAGAGTGCTCTATAGACAGCCCAACTGCTGGTACATATCATGTGATGGTACGTGGTTACTCGGCTTACTCAGGCGTGAGTTTAGTTGGTAATTTAACAACCTCTGGTAACACAGGTAATCCACAAGCAGGTGGTGGAACTGTATCTGATATTTCAGCTAATGCAGGGCAATGGAAACATTATACCCTTGATGTTCCAGCAGGAATGGCAAGCTTTACCGTAACAACGTCTGGTGGCTCAGGTGATGCAGATTTATTTGTTAAGTTTGGCAGCCAACCAACAGGCTCTAGCTATGATTGCCGCCCATATAAAAACGGTAACGCAGAGACATGTACGTTTAGCAATCCTCAAGCAGGAACTTGGCACATGAGTGTGAATGCTTATAAAACCTTTGCCGGTTTAACGCTTGACGCACAATACCAGCCTTAATTAGCAATAAGGCATAGGGTTTGTATTAAACTCTATGCCTATAAGTGCTATTTGCCAGTTCCCTTGGTAACTTTGGCCGAATAAAAGTTCGGCTTTTTTAGCTCTTTTTTAAAGCTTTTCAAGTACCGCTTCTGCGCGACTTACTGCAAACTCTTTATCTTGTTCAACAAATAAACCTGTGACTTGCTGATCTTCAACAATCATTGCATAACGCGTTGAGCGTACACCACCAAATGCAGCAGTGTCTTTATCTAAACCAAGTGCTTTGGTAAAGCTAGCATCGCCATCGGCAAGCATCTCGATTGCTTGAGCATTATGTTGCTCACCCCATGCTTTCATTACAAACGCATCGTTTACTGATACACAGTAAATAGCGTCAACGCCTTTGGCTTTTATTTTATCTGCTAGAGTAATAAATTCAGGTAAATGTGCATTTGAACACGTAGGTGTAAACGCACCTGGCACTGCAAATAACACCACTTTTTTACCTGCAAAAAGTGTTTCATTGGTAAGTGTTTGCATACCGTCGTCAGTAAGCTGTGTAAGACTAACGGCTGGTAATGTTTGACCTTGAGAAATCATGATATTTCCTTTTAAAGTGATGGGTTTTGAACAACACCAAAATAGCACAAAAGCGCAACCAACCCTAACATCGAGTTGCGAGTAATTGTGCCTTTGCAAGCAAAGTTACAATCCTAAACTACTGCGAATAGTATGCATTTGCTGCTGTAAACGCTGATGAATATCAGCCACTAATAAACTGGATTCACTCACCTGCCCTTTCATACTTTGCATTGACTGGCTGAAGTTCTCTAACAATGAGTTTTGCTGCTTTGCCAACTCCATGGCATCAAAAGCGACTTTATTTGCATCCTGTGCATTATGAGCTACCCCTTCGGAGTTTCGTTTCAGCTCTTGGGCATTATCGGTTTGCAATTGAGCATCATCAGCTAATGCTGATATTTGCGTTGACACCATAGTTGAGTTTTCACTCAATAGATTGAGCTGGTTATTAATATCACTCAGCGAACCTTGTGTTTGCCGAGCTAACTTGCGTACTTCATCTGCAACCACAGCAAAACCACGGCCATGTTCACCTGCGCGCGCTGATTCGATCGCAGCATTGAGTGCCAGCAAATTAGTTTGATCTGCAATATTGCGGATCACTTCAATAACTTTCCCTACATCTTGTACACCACTGAGCAACTCTTGCAAGCTATGTAAACCTTGCTCCACCCGCTGTTGTGTATTTGAGCTAGCACTGAGCATGTTTTGGGCAAACCCTAAACTTTGCTCCATTGCTGAAAACGTATGCTTGGCGTTATCTGCTACTTTGCCGTTTATATCGTTTACTTGCTCACCAATATGTTGAATATCAGCCAATAATTCTTGATTTTGTTCAACTTGATGATGACTGGCATCTGTTTGCTGACTTATCGTATGTAGATGCTCGCTCATTTCTTGCATAAAATCGTTAATCACCTTGAGCATTTGTGCACGCTCTTCAGCCTCTAACCGTTGACGCTCAATTAACTGGTTAAAGTAACTAGCTATTTCACCAACTTCTGTTTTTGAGTTACTACTTTCAATATTTTTTAATTCGTTACTTTCGATTAAAAATGCAAAGCCATCACGTAATTGACGAAGCGGGGTTAATACTTGATTTCGCTGTACAAAGTAAACACCAACAGCCAATACAACCAACATGCCAATGGCAATACAAAACACTACAAATACTCGCTGCTTTAACGTACCTTGCTGAATTTTAAGTTGCTGCTCAGCATTTATCACCGTGTCAGAAAGTGTACTGATCTGTTTGCGCAGAGCCTGTATGCCTGTTTGACGCTGCTGAGCTTGTGCAATGGTGTTCTCTAAATCACGTGGGTAGCGGTTCGGCCAGCTTCTTAGCTCAGCCTTAATTTCACCTGCTAAATCTTCGGCTTCTTCATCTATAAACAAACTATCTTCATCAACTTCACTCATAACGCCCAAGTTTTCAAGCTCGTCAATCTGCTTTGCTAAACGGTTTAAGTTAGCAATACTTTGTTGTAAGTTGGTTTGTGTGTCTTGATCAAAACTAAGCATTAGCTGATAAGTAAACAACGACAAATTTGTCACTTCGCGGTAGTAATCACTGGCAAGCTGATAATAAGCCTGAGCGTTAGTATTTTGTTGCCCTGCTTTGTTAGCATAACCAATTAAAGAAGAAGCTGAGCCCGCCATTTGCCTAAGTGCATTATCAAGTAATGCTGTTTCATTACCTGACAGTTTACCTAAAGCACGATACTTACCTTTTATATCAGTATCGAGTTGGCTTAATTGCAGATCTAACTGTTGTTTTAAATCAATTGGTAAAATAGCAAGTTGGGTGTCTTTTACTTGGCTAATTAAATCCGACGCTTTCCCTAAATACTGACTATCGCCCTGTGCTAAGTAATCTTCTAGTAAGCCTTTTAAATCAACGAGTATTTTATTTTTTAATTGATTATAAGATTGGTCTTGTTGTTCGAGTTTAACTAAGGTTTGACTTGCCCAGTACAAGGTTCCGCCTAACAGCAGGCTAGCCAATGCCAGCAAAATAGCCAGCAACCGAGTGAATGATGACACGCGCATGAAATTAAATTCCTTTGGGTAACTGCGCGTACACTATTAACTATTTATGACAGTTTAATGAAAATCGATATGAAACTCTTATAACTTTATGGGAACAAAAATAAAAAATACGAATAAAGCCTCACACCATGGCGGCTTTGACATACACATCAAAGCGATTCTTTTTGGTTTTAATCTGCATGCTAGGCGTCTGATTATTTAAAAATGGTGCGTAATCAGGCCGCTTAACAACCACTCGCTTACTAGCCAGTGGGTAGGCAAATGCGAGTAAGTCATCAGCATCATTATCTGCGCCAACCAAGTCTTGAAACACCCGCATTTCTTTTTTAACCAGTGCTGACTTTTCACGGTGTGGAAACATTGGATCCAAATAAACTACATCTGGCATACTTTCGCATTGCGCGAGTAAGGTATGACTTGAGCCAAACACTAGGCTCATGTTTTGCTTCATCCACGGACCAATTTCATTATCGCTATAAGCACGTTGCAAACCATCATAAAGTAATGCTGCAACAACCGGATGGCGCTCATGTAAAATCACTTTACAACCCAGTGATGCTAACACAAAACCATCACGGCCAAGCCCTGCGGTCGCATCTAGAACAACGGGGGTCGCTCCTTTATTTAAACCCACCGCTTTAGCAATTGATTGCCCTTTACCGCCACCGAATTTACGCCGATGAGCAACAGCCCCAGTTACAAAGTCAACGCTAATAACGCCAAGTTTTGGTTCATCGGTTTTTCGTAAGCTTAAGCCTTGATCATCATAATGAAGTGAAAAGCCTTCGCTTTGTGCCGCCCACTCAGCGAGCCCAAAACGCAGCTCAATTTCATTAAGATAAGGACGTACTTCTTTAAAAGGACACTGTATAACCAAAATAAACTCCGACCGTAAATAGCTTGCGAAGTATATCAATTGCTTAACGCTATAGCACTAAAATAGCTCAATATCAGTTTGCGAAGTAACGTCTTGAGAGTGCTCTGACGCGGCTGTGTTGCTCAAGCTTTCTATCAATTCGCTGCGCGATTCAATAATGTGATTGAGCTGATGCTTAATAAAAGCCAAGTCATCATTCAAAATAGTTAACTGTAATTGTGTTTGCTCTAATTGCTCAACCTGCAATGCCAACGCTTGGTTCGCAGCAAAAGCGGGATCTTGCTGCATAAGTGCACGTAATTCAGATAACTGAGTTGTCAATTTAGCTACGGCTTCTTCACGCGCCTCGCTACTGACAAATAATTGCGAAGAAAGCTCATTGAAAGCATTACCAACCGCATGCGCTTGGGCTAGCGCCATTTCCTTTACTTCCATATCTTGAATTTTGGCATTGGTCACCTCCAAAATATGCGGGAATAAATCTTTATAGCGACCATACAGCACAACATCATCTAAAGGCATATTTTTAATTAAAATAGACACTTTAGGATAATTAACAATAGTACGACTACTAAAATCAACAAAGCGATTAGAGTAACGGTGCTTTTCTAATAACTCTTGCTCTAACGGACAAACACCACCGTCATCAGTACACACAACTCCTACATCTTGATACCAAAATGCCACAACCACATCGAGATTCAGCGGTCGGAAGAATTCAAAAAAATAGGCCGATAATGATTGCACATCATGGGCGTGATAGGTTTGCCCAACATAACGCATTATGCGCCCCATATCGCCGGAGTCAGTCATGGCGATTTCAGCAGTGCTCTGCGCGCGCGCAACATCATTTTTTAACTTAATAGAATGCTGACGATATTGATACAACACCCGAATACGCGCCATTAATTCTTCTGCATTAAAGGGCTTTACAATGTAATCGGCAGCACCGGCATTATAACCTTTAACACGTTCTGGTAATTCGCTTTTACCCGACAAAAACATCACTGGGGTATCTTTGGTTTGCTCATTACTTTTCAGCTCACGACACACTTCGTAGCCTGTTTTACCCGGCATTTCAACATCCAATAAAATAATGTCAGGGCTATATTTATAAGCTTGCCTTAAACCTTCTTCGCCATTTTTAGCATGAATTAACTGACAAAACCCCGCTAATGATTCCTCTATTACACGATGAACATATTTATCATCATCAATCGCCAGTACCAGTTTTGTCATGCCCAATTCCTTTTTATTAATTACTTAAAAAAGCATAGTACGGAGCCCTGATTTTGCGACAATTTATTACTCTAAATAGTAAAAAAGCGCCAAACGGCGCTTTTCAAGATTAAATATACGTAGTGCTTAAGCTGCAATACCACTGTGGCGCAATAGTGCATCGACACTTGGCTCACGACCACGGAAGTTTTTAAACAACTCCATTGGCTCTTCACTGCCGCCTTTTTCTAAAATATGCTGCATAAAGGCTTGCCCAGTTTCTGGGTTAAAAATACCTTCTTCTTCAAATTTGGAAAACGCATCAGCTGAGAGCACTTCGGCCCATTTATACGAATAATAACCTGCGCTATAACCACCAGCAAAGATATGGCTAAAACCATGTTGAAAACGGTTAAACTCTGGTGCTTTAACAACTGATGTATGGCTACGTACTTCATCTAAACGCGCTTGAATTTGGCATTCTTCACCCGCTTGATAATCGTTGTGAATTCTAAAATCAAATAACGAGAACTCGATTTGACGCAGCATTTGCATGCCTGAGTTATAGTTTTTAGCTGCTAGTAGTTTATCCAATAACTCTTTAGGCAATGACTCGCCCGTTTCATAGTGACCTGAAATAAAGTTAAGTGCTTCTTCTTCATAACACCAGTTTTCTAAAAACTGACTTGGCAGCTCAACGGCATCCCATGCAACACCATTAATACCCGCAACTGGCGCGGCATCAACTTGGGTTAGCATATGGTGAATACCATGGCCAAACTCATGGAATAAAGTGGTGACTTCATTATGAGTAAACAGTGCAGGCTTATCGCCTACCGCTTTATTAAAGTTACACACTAAATACGCTACAGGCGTTTGTAACTCGCCATTGGCGCGTACTTTGCGACCCATGCAGTCATCCATCCACGCACCACCGCGTTTGTGATCACGCGCGTATAAATCAAGATAAAAACGGCCACGCAGAGTATTGCTACTGTCGTAAATTTCAAAAAAGCGTACATCTTTATGGTAACTATCAATGTCTTTTAACTCTTTAACACTAATACCAAATAAACGATTTACTGTTTCAAACAAGCCGCTTAGTACTTTATCTGCGGGGAAATACGGGCGCAGTACTTCGTCTGATATTGCGTATTTCTCTTGCTTAAGCTTTTCACCGTAATAACCATAATCCCACGCAGCGAGTTGCTCAATGCCATGTTTTTCTTTGGCGTAAGCTTGCAGCTCAGCGAGCTCTTGCTCAGCTTGTGGTTTAGATTTAGCGGCTAAGTCTTCTAAAAATGAGAATACTTGCTCTGGCGTTTCAGCCATTTTAGTGGCTAATGATTTTTCAGCATAACTGGCAAAACCTAATAGTTGCGCAATTTCATGACGCAGCGCGAGTTCTTCACTCATGATCTCAGAGTTATCAAACTGACCAGCGTGTGGGCCTTGATCAGATGCGCGTGTTGCAAATGCCGTATACGTCTCTTCGCGTAATTCACGGTTATCAGCATAAGTCATGATCGGTAAGTAAGACGGGAAATCAAGGGTAAATACCCAGCCGTCCAATTCTTTGCTTGCTGCTGTATCTGCCGCTAACGCTAACGCCGACTCAGGTAAACCTGCGAGTTCGCTTTCATCAGTAATGTGCTTTTGCCAAGCCAATGTGGCATCCATCACGTTATTGCCAAATTTAGCCGCAAGTTCTGATAAACGTGCGCTGATCTCGCCGTAGCGCTTTTGCTGCTCAGGCGCCAAGGCGATGCCCGATAATTCAAAGCTACGCAATGCATTAGTAATAGTTTTTTGTTCAGCCGTACTTAACGTTTTAAACTCATCGCTGTTGTGCAGTGCGTTGTAGGCTTCATACAACCCTTGGTGTTGACCAACAAAGGTTGAATACTCTGAGATAAGTGGTAAACATTGTTCGTACGCTTCACGTAATTCATCGCTATTAACTACGGAGTTCATATGCGATACCGGAGAAAACATTCGCGATAATTTATCGTCAACTTCTTCAAGAGGTAACACTAAGTCCTGCCAAGTGAATGATTTATTAGCCAGCACTTCGTCTATTTTAGCGCGGCATTCGCTAATACCCGCTTTTAGCGCCGGCACAACATGCTCTGGCTTAATTTTTGAAAACGGTGGTAAGCCTTCAAGGCCTATTAGTGGGTTATTTTGTAAATCGCTCATGTTAGCTCTCAAATCGTTTCGAATATGATTTTTAAGTTGGGGCGTACGTCTCGAAATACAAGGGGCTTTTAACGGGTCTGCCATGTGTTATTATCAGAGAAATACGTTTTATATAAACTTGAGGACTAAAGATGGCTCAGCATTTTGATTACATTGCGATTGGCGGCGGCAGCGGCGGGATAGCGTCAGCTAACCGTGCAGCAATGCGTGGCGCGAAAGTGGCACTAATTGAAGCAAAACATATGGGTGGAACCTGTGTAAATGTAGGTTGTGTACCAAAAAAAGTAATGTGGCATGGCGCTCAAGTTGCTGAAGCAATTAACTTATACGCCCCTGATTACGGCTTTAATGTTGAAGTAAAAGAATTCAACTGGAGTAAACTAGTAGAAAGCCGTGAAGCCTATATTGGCCGCATTCATAAAGGTTACGATAATGGCCTTGCTAAAAACGGCGTAACAGTTATTAAAGGCTTCGCTAAATTTATTGACAGTAAAACAGTCGAAGTAGACGGCGAGCACTACACCGCCGATCATATTTTAGTGGCCGTAGGCGGTCGCCCTAGCATTCCAAATATACCAGGTGCTGAACACGGCATCGATTCAAATGGCTTTTTTGAGCTGAATGAACAACCAAAACGCGTTGCCGTTGTTGGTGCCGGTTATATCGCGGTAGAGATTGCCGGTGTACTACATAGCCTAGGTACAGAAACCCATTTATTTGTTCGTAAAAATAAACCACTGCGCACCTTTGACCCATACATCATCGACACCCTTGTTGATATTATGGCCAAAGAAGGCCCGACGCTGCATACCGAATGCTCACCAAAAGAAGTAGTTAAAGAAAGCGATGGCAGCTTAACTATCCACTTTGAAAATGGCTACAGTCAAAATGTTGATCAAGTCATTTGGGCCATTGGCCGTACACCGACGACTGATAAGATTAACCTAGTCGCAGCGGGTGTTGAAGTAAACGAAGGCGGTTACGTTAAGGTAGACGAGTACCAAAATACCACGGCTAAAAATGTTTATGCTGTGGGTGATATCATCGAAGGCGGTATAGAGCTTACCCCTGTTGCAGTAAAAGCAGGCCGTACTTTATCAGAGCGTTTGTTCAATAAAGACCTGCCAGATGATTTAAAAATGGATTACAGCTTAGTTCCTACCGTGGTATTTAGCCACCCGCCAATTGGTACCATTGGTTTAACTGAGCAAGAAGCAATTTCGCAGTACGGCAACGAGAACGTAAAAGTGTATAAATCAAGCTTTGCTGCTATGTACACTGCGGTTACTCAGCACCGCCAAGCATGTAACATGATGCTAGTGTGCGCAGGCCCTGACGAGAAAGTTGTAGGCTTACACGGCTTAGGTTTTGCTGTTGATGAAATGATCCAAGGCTTTGCCGTGGCCATGAAAATGGGCGCAACCAAAGCAGATTTTGATGCCGTTGTTGCACTGCACCCAACTGGCTCAGAAGAGTTTGTTACTATGAGATAAGCTTCGGGCTTCGGGCAAAGATTAAAACCTTGTGGTGCTGCCACAAGGTTTTTTTATGCCTATGATTACAAGGTGATGGTGAGTTGTTAAACTCAGTTAAAAGAATAAGAACGTAAACTACTTTGCAATCAATCTCTTTATTCCCTGTACACCTTGTACAGAGTATCTTTCTGTTCCAAATGTTATTTGGTGCATTATTAATTAATAGCCAAAAACAAAGTCGTTCCTTGGTGCTGCTATTTGTATTTCAAGGCTGTGTATGCGCCTTTAACCTGTTAGAAGGGTTAGGCCTTTCTGATTACTTAATCACACCGGCATTTACATTACTGTATGGGCCTATGATTTACTTTTTTACCTTGTCGATTACAGGTAAGCAGCCCTTTATAACATCACACTACGCGGTTCACTTAATTCCTGCGGCTATTTCCTTGGCCTCTACCCACTACACGCAGGCGATCATTTTACTCGGTTCGCTCAGTCAACTTGGCTACTTCTACTTTGCTTATGGCACTTTAAAGGGCTACCACAAACAACTTATGCATGCGCGCTCAGATGCTGAGAGCCTTAAGTTAAAGTGGTTGTTCAAAGCATTATTTATTTTTGCCATTATTGTCGTATTCGATTTGCTGCGCATGAATGTGCAACCAATCACGCCGCTCGATTTAAAGATGTACTGGTACTTATTAAACGAAATACTGTTACTGCTTATGTTTAGCTTTTTGTTGTTCCACACCATCAAGAATAGCTTTCAATTCGAGCCTGTCACATTACCTGAAGAAACCGAAGCTGAAGAAGCTGATTCGTCTGATGAGCAACTTGCACAGCAAATTTTCTCAACCATTGATAACTTGATTATTAATGAATCGCTTTATCGACAACCTAGGCTGTCACTAAACGACTTAGCAGATCAAACAGGGCTCGGTAGTAAAGAAATATCTTGGGCTATTAACAGCACAACGGGGAACAACTTTTGTGAGTACATCAACCAGCATAGAGTGAATGATGTTAAACGCGAAATAGAGCAAGACTCACCTCAAAAACTCAGCCTGATAGAACTGGCATTTCAAGCTGGCTTTAATTCTAAATCGACTTTTAATGCGGTGTTTAAAAAAGAAACGGGATTAACGCCGAGTCAATTTAAGAAGCAAACACTAAAAACCAGCTCATAAAACAGACAAAAAACGTCCTAAATCCTGTTTTAGGACGCTTTTTTACAGCCCAAACGCTAATTTAAACAAAAAACAGCTTTGAGACTCCAGATGTACAAGTCCTATTTTTTACTACTAATATTGTGCCTATTAATAAACTTTTCGGGTTCTGCGTCTGCGTTAGCAACGAATCATTCTTTAGAGGTAACGAATCAAGCCTTAAAAGTGCAACCAAATCGCGTTGGTGCAACAGACCCAATCGCTTACTTTCAATCGAAAACAGCAGCAATAGAATTTGCTAAACAACAAAACTGGGCTCTGGTGAATAAACTCACAAAACAGCTCATTAATGAATATCAAAATGATGGCGATACTTGGTATTTACTTGGTCTCAGTTATTTTCAATTGGCCGATTATCAAAATGCCAGCAATGCTTTGCAACGCGCACTTGCAATTGGGACTAGCTTAAAAGGCATTCCTAATGGGGCTAGTAATCCTAACGATTTAATGGTGAAAATTGCAGAGGCATACGCAGAGCTTAATAACCAACAGCAAGCCGAGTATTGGCTCAAAAAAGCACTGGCAGCAAGATGGGATGACCGCCCAACACTTGCTGGCACCAGCTTATTTAAATCTGGTACTAACCCTCACTTTGAACGCTTTGCGCAATCAACCAGTTATAAATCACTTGCAGGTAATAATTTGGAGACTGAACTCAATCGAGATCAAAAATGGCGCACCGATTTAGCGTTTTTAGCTGCAGAGATTAAACGTTTACACGTGGCAATGTATCAAAACATAAGCCCTCAACAATTTGCTGAAAAAGTAGCAAGCATTGATAAAGCGATTCCTATTATGATTGATCAGCAAATTATTTTTCAGTTTATGGAGCTAATTGCACTACTTGGCAATGGTCATAATTTATTGATCCCAGCATGGGGTGAAAAAGGCAACTTTCAGCAATTGCCATTTCAGTTTTATCAATTTAGTGATGGCTTATACATCACCAAAGCAAGTAGTGATTACCAGCAATATATTGGCTATAAAGTTGCAGCATTTGCCGATACACCAGCCGATCAAGCCCTTGAGTTAACTAAACGTGTTAATGCTCGTGATAATGAAATGCAAACCCTGTGGTTGGGCCCATATTATTTAAGTTTGCTTGATGTACTAAACGGGCTTGGCATTAGCAAAGGTAACGAGGTAACACTCACGCTCAGCTCACCAAAAGGGGCTATCACCACAGTTACACCAGCGCTCAAGTCAATGCAATTTGCAGGTTTTCCTAAGTTACCAAAACTTACTGAACACCCTACGCTTAGATACTTAGCAAAAAACAACACGCCGTTTTGGAGCGAACAAATCAAAACGAATAAATTACTGTATGTACAATTCAATGATGTGCGAAATAGCAAAGATCTCACACTTGCTGAATTTGCTATGCAGCTACAAGCACAAATCAAACACGATGACATTGAGCATATGGTGCTAGACCTTCGCCATAACAGTGGTGGTAATGGCTCGCTCAACCCACCTATGGTGGCAACTGCCGCATTTTTTAAAGTATTAAAGCCACAAGGAAAGTTATTTATATTAATTGGCCGCAATACGTTTTCGGCAGGCCATGATGTAGCAGTTAAGATTGCCAATATAGTGCCAGCGATTTTTGTAGGTGAACCATCAGGCACCCGCCCTAACGTGGCTGGTGAAGCAGGCTGGTTTAACCTACCATACAGTAAACAAACAGGACTTATTTCGAGCCAGTTCCACCAGCAAAGCAGAGCTGAAGATCATCGTATTTGGTTAGCGCCCGATATGCCAATTACACTTTCTGCAAAAGATTACTTTGCAGGTGTCGATCCGGTGATGGATGCTGTTTTAACCATAACTAAGCAATAAACAGTGCTGGCATAAACCTTGTAACTATTCAGTTATAGCAACAATTTGCCCTTGTTTACTGTGTAATTAAGCAACTTTTACGCAGTACTCAAGGCATTTTTACAAGGAGGCACTGTGTCTAAATCTGCAATTTTATATCGCATGGTGACCGATGAGCATATTTGCCCCTTCGGTTTAAAATCAAAAGATTTATTAGAGCGACATGGTTACGATGTTGATGATCGTCACTTAACCAGCCGTGAGCAAACTGACGAATTCAAACAGCAGCATAATGTAAAAACCACGCCACAAACCTTTATTGATGATAAACGTATAGGTGGGTACGATGATTTGCGCGATTTTTTCAATCTGACCAAAGCGGGTCAACAAGGCACAACTTACACGCCAGTGTTAGCTATTTTTGCAGTCACACTATTACTCAGCTGCGGGTTTAGCTATGCCAATGGCGACGCTTTATTGTCTATGCAAAACTTAATGCTGTTTATTGCACTGTCGATGGCGGTGTTAGCAATTCAAAAGCTACAAGATTTATATAGCTTTTCAAACTCATTTATTACCTATGACTTACTTGCCAAGCGCGTTGTGCCTTATGCTTATGTTTATCCTTTTATTGAAGCCTATGTTGCCATCGGGATGGTGGCCAAACTTCCGGCCTTAGCGGTGGCGCCGTTCTCGTTATTTATTGGTGGTATTGGTGCGGTATCAGTATTTAAAGCTGTATATATAGATAAACGTGAACTCAAGTGCGCGTGCGTCGGTGGCAACAGCAATGTACCGCTAGGTTTTATCTCATTAACCGAGAATCTATTTATGATAACAGCGGGTCTTTGGGTGCTAGTTAGTTGATAAAACATATAACGGTTTTGCCCCTTTATTACTGTTCTACCGTGGTTAAATCTGCAAAATTTAGTTAGTATGGTCACGTGTTATTTTTTATTAACGCTCCATCAATTAGGAATTTATGAACAAAGATTTACTGCTCCATCCGGTACTTATTTCACTAGCAATGATCACTATTGCGTTTACTCTTAAGGCGCTGGTTGACAGATTTGCGCGCCATAAAGCAGAAAAAAAAGAAAAAGATATTCGCTATATTTCGCACAATATTAAGCACTCTATTAACCTAGCAACGGTGCTATTACTGCTATTTGTATGGTCTACTGAAATCCAGAACTTTGCGCTGTCGATCGCGGCATTTGCAGTGGCTATTGTATTTGCGACCAGAGAGTTTATTCAATGTATAATTGGCTTTTTCTATTTAGTTACCACGCGCCCGTTTCGGGTTGGTGACTGGGTACAGGTTGGTGAATACTATGGTGAAATTGCTGAAACCGATTGGATCAAAACCACCATGCATGAAATTGACATGCACACCTATCAGTTTTCTCGCAAAACCATTTATATTCCGAATAATAAGCTGATCACTAACCCGATTAAAAACTTAAACTTTGTAAAACGTTTTACCACTCATCACTTTAGTATTGTGCGTAAAGAAAGTTTTAATCCGTATCCAATTTACGAAACTCTAACCACGAAAGCGAAGCAATATTGTGAAGAGTTTCAAGATGTGGCTGGTCGTTATAATTCGATTATCGAAAGAAAATTAGATGCAAAAATTTCTGGCCCTGAGCCTGAAATACACTTTAGCACCACCGAATTAGGCGAGTTTAAAGCCAGCTTCACTTTATTCTGTCCCACTGACAAGGCGCTGGGAATAGAGCATAAGCTAACTGCCTTTTTTATGGAGCTTTGGTACAGTGAAGCTGCAAAACAACAAAGCAGTAACTCTCACATATAATAAGAATATGCCACTATATGGACATAGTTTAACTCACTTGATTAAAACTGAAGTGAGTTAAGCTTTTAACGCTAGCCTCCCGATCTAATATCTCGCTCAAACTCAGTTTCAGTTTTTACTGGCTGACAAGTTGATTGAACCGTGCTCTTATTACTTTCATCTTCGTCAGAACTAAAGATTGTATAGTTATAGTCTGTCTCAACTTCACCACCTAAGCACTCATGCTCTGCAAATAATTCATCTCCATAACCCTCTGGCATTTCTTTTGACGCACACCCACTGAGGATCAGAAATGTTATTAAAATTGACATTACTTTCATATTAATCACCTTAAAAGAACACGCTATAACTCATACTCAAAATGCCATGATGGAAGCTTGTTGAGTAATGGCAGAAGTGCTTTTTCTTTTCTTAAATCACGACGCTCTCTCTCTAACTGTTCTCGCTCTCGGCGTAACTCTTTACTTTGGCTACTTGACGATTTATCACTCGCTAATTCATTACTAATAGATTGCAGCCGCCAATTAATATTATTAAGTCGATCATCTATCTCGGCTTTCCTTGCTTCAAATTGATAACGCTCGTTACCTTCTTGCCATGCTTTTCTAAACTGTGTGTCATTACAAATCCCGTTATACGCATCGCCTCGCAAACCTAGGGTAAAGCCATTTTCAGGCTCACAAAAGGCTGCGAGCCCCTGTTTGTAACCAGCTTGATAATCATCTAATTTTGCAATGATGCCAAATTCACTACAAGCAGATATGATTTCTCTGCCATGTTCAAATGTATACCCTTGCTCACCATGACTAAAACCTAGATTTGTCCAATTGGCCTGTATACATTCATCCTGAGACAAAGAAGAGCATCCTGATAGAGATAGTAGAAATAAAATAAACATACAACGGCTAAACATGCTATTTCCTAAAATGTCATAGACTATTCAAGTACCCATTTTAAGAGATACTCGTTTAAAGTGAATGATAAAAATGTAACAAGCTATTCTAATTCCGTTGAAGTTTAAAATTTACGACAAAACTTAATCCCTTCATCACTAAAAATAACATGAGGCACACTTATAATATTAAAAAGCTGCCTCATAGATATTTTCTTTATCTAACCGTTTGAGTCGGATTAGTTGGTACATTATTTTGCTTCATTATCCAACGGGCTATGTTATCTTTTCGCATGAACTTAACACCAGTATGCTGTTTTGCATACTGGATAAAATCATCAAGCGCTTTTACTCGTGCAGGCGTTCCTGCAATACGGTCATGAGCACTAATCGACATCATTCGTCTTCTGTGTTTTCCTTCAGCGTATAACACGTCAAACTCATCTTTTAACTCTTGTAAGTAGGCTTGGGCCGTCATTGCAGTGCTTCCTGAATAGCGCACAATGTCGTTATTACGAAAAGTATAAGGTACAACCACAAAAGGCTTATTATTTACTGGTGTAAAAGAAGGCTCATCACGCGATAGATCATCAATATGATAAATAAACCCCAGCTCTTGCAAAAGCGTAAGTGTATTTTTTGAGTGTCTCATCCAAAATGCATTAAAGCCAACCGGCCGCATGCCTGTCACTTTTTCGATAATATCTGCACTTTTAATATATGAAGCGCGCTCTTGTTCAACACTCATAGAATATTGTGGTGTCCATGTTTGGCCGTGACCCGATGCTTCATGCCCTCGTGAAACCACTTCTTTAGCAAGTGCTGGATTTAATTCCACAGCCCTACCCACCATATGAGAAGTAACTTTAATATTATGTTTATCCCATAGATAAAGTAATCGTGGGATCCCTTCATTCATCCCATACTGATACCAAGTAGGCGAAATCGTATCGTGATAACCCTGCTCTATTTGAGGAAACGGCCCTGCATCAGAGCTATCTTGTGCTGTTGCTTCAAATTGCATTGAAATAGAAATCACTAATTGTGCATCATCAGGCCAATAACCTGATTTATCAGATAATGGGGCCGCATTTAACAACTTACTGCTGCACAGTGCCATTAAAACAGTGAGTAAAGGTAAAGCCTTCATTTTTATCTCCTTAACTAATTAACGCGGTCCTGCCGTTACTGTGATCTCGGCTGTTTGCAAAGAATGCTGGTGTAAGAAAAACCCTGTAAGTGCACTTGTTGCCCCTTGTGGAACAGCTAATTTTTCTACATCCAATGCATACACTTTATAGGTGTAGCTATGCTTGCGCCCTTCTGGTGGACATGGCCCAAGGTATCCGGGCTTCCCCATATCTGTATTACCTTCAATGGCTCCTTTGGGCAAAGTCGTTGAAGATAGTGAGTTACTAGTAAGAGGAATATCATGTACTACCCAGTGCCAAAAACCACTGCCAGTTGGTGCGTCATTGTCATACACTGTCACGGCAAAGCTTTTGGCTTTCTTAGGCGCATTTTGCCATTTAAGTTGTGGCCTAACATTACTCCCCTGACAACCAAAGCTATTCCAATATTGCTCACTCTTTATTGCCTGCCCTGGCTGTAAATCAGGGCTCGATAAACTAAATTCAGCCGCAAAACTGGCACTACTAAACAGCCCGCTGATCAGTAAAGTAACTACTGAGTTTGAAAAATTAACCATTTTTAGCCCTTATATTTTCAGTTAAAAAAAGTTACTTTTGATACGCTGGGTAATCGGTATAACCTTTGGCTGTACCGCCAAACAATGTACTCCCATCGGTAATAGTGTTTAGTGGCAGTTGCTCTTGAATACGATACGGTAAGTCTGGGTTGGCAATAAAACGGCGACCAAATGCAATATAATCAGCAAGACCTTGTTCAATAAGATGCGCACCTGAATGCTCGGTATAATTACCTGCAACAATAATTGCGCCACTAAAATACTGACGAAGTGCGGCTCTAAACTCTGGTGTTACGGTAGGTGCATCGTCCCAGTCCGCTTCGGCAAGATGAATATACGCAATACCAATTTGCTCAAATTGCTTTGCTGCTAATAAAATAGTGTCAATTGCTTCACTATCATCCATACCACGCTGAGTGATAAAAGGCGCTAATCTAACACCCACTTTATGAGCTCCAATGGCATTACTAATTGCGCCAATAATTTCACAGGCAAAACGAATACGGTTTTCTTGGCTACCGCCATATTCATCTGTGCGTTTATTCGCTGAACGTCTTAAAAACTGATCAATTAAATACCCGTTACCTCCATGTATTTCAACGCCATCGAAACCAGCCTCAATCGCGTTAATTGCCGCTTGCTTATAATCATTTACTATTTCTTTAATTTCTTTAACACTTAGTGCTCGAGGGGTTGGGCAGTCAAGCATCCGTCCTTCTCCATCATCGCCTACCACCCAAACTTGTGCATCTGGAGCAAGTGCAGATGGGGCAACTGGCGTTCCATCATGATGAAATGAAGAGTGCGACATTCTACCAACGTGCCAAAGTTGTAAAAATATTTTACCGCCTTCTTTGTGCACAGCTTGTGTTACTTGCTTCCAACCTTCGATTTGTTCTTGCGTGTAAATACCTGGCGTAAATGAGTAACCTTTGCCCTGAGCAGAAATTTGTGTTGCTTCAGAAATAATCAGCCCTGCAGTAGCACGCTGGGCATAATAAGTGGCCATCAGTTCAGTAGGAATATCGCCCGGTTGCGCAGTTCGCGAACGGGTCATAGGTGCCATCACAATTCTATTTTGCGTGACCATGCCACCGAGTGTTTTAGCTTCAAATAAGGATTCTATAGACATAACTAACTCTCTTATAAATAATGTTTATCTGGATTTAATTTAAATTTCATCACTGCTAAATAGCATTTCGACCTTTATCTCTTCTGGTCCAGGTATAAATACTTGCTGCTCTAATAGTTCTGGCACGGTTCGCTCAAAGTAGCTTATACCTGTTTTCGCTAAGCGACTTTTCAATCCTTGGTAACCCATGCTACGAATGGCAATGTGCTCTACCACTCCTCGCCCTTGGATTTTGCTGTTAAATGCTGATAAGTACCCCTGTTGCGCTTTATTACCCGCGGCATTAACCAGATGAATCAAAGCAACGTTATCGCTGCCGTATAACCACGCTCCCTCGAAAGGAAAAGGCGGACGATACCCTTCACTTAGCCCAACTGAATTAATAAAGAACTGTCGCATCGCTTGGTAATCACAACTAGAAATTAATACATGATCTAAACGCATAAACTTTCTCTGTTGATAATGAGTACAACCAGTTTAACTATTTACTTAAATTTGATAATTGAGTTAATATCAAAAACACTATTCATTAATACTGAATTATAAAGAGTGAGGAACGATGGCTAAGATTGATGATATGCAGCTTTTTGTTCATGTGGTGCGCTCTGGCGGGCTTGCTGCAGCTGGGCGAAAAATTGGTTTATCGCCTGCGAGTATGACGGCACGTATCAACCAGCTTGAAAATCACTATCAAACCCGACTCTTAATACGTAATACTCGAAGTATTAAATTAACCGAGGCTGGAGAGCACTTTTTTCAAGGCTGTTTAAGAGTGATTGCTGAAATTGATGCCGCAGAGCAAAGTATTCAGCTTAGTAAAAACACTCTTTCGGGTAGTCTCAAAGTAACCGCACCCTCTGACTTTGGTAAACAGTTTGTTGCCCCTGCAATAGCTAAATTTGTAGCACTGAATCCACAAGTAAAACCACACCTACATTTAACCGATGGCTTAGTTAATCTAGTTGAAGAAGGCATTGATATTGCTATTCGCTTTGGAAACTTACCCGATAGTAATTTGATTAGCCGAATGATCAAAGCCAATAAACGTGTGTTATGTGCTTCAGCTGAATATTTAAAAATACATGGCCAACCTTTACAACCAAGCGATTTATTAAATCATCGCTGCTTAGTAATGGAGAGACTTGGTCAATCGATGCATGATTGGCATTTTAAAGACGAGGTAATTCGCGTACCTGTAGCTATGAGTAGCAGTGATGGTGCAGTGATCAGACAGTGGGCAATTAACGGTGCAGGTATTGCTCTAAAATCAATGGTAGATATTAATGATGATCTAACTAACGGTAATTTAGTGACGTTACTTGATGACTATATTCTCGGTTTTAGTAATAAAGATAAACAACAGATTGGCTTGCAGTTTCTTTACCCATCAAGGCAATTTCAGCCACGGCAAGTTGTCGCATTTATGGATTTCTTTCAGCAGCAAATTTAACTTTGAAGATAATAGACTCTAATAAAAAAACCTTGAGAGTTTGCACTTTCAAGGTTTTATTTAGAGCGTTTGACAGTTATAAAAATTAAGCCGTGCCACCTACTGTTAGGTTATCTATTTTCAGGCTTGGCTGACCAACACCTACTGGCACGCTTTGGCCATCTTTACCGCAAACGCCCACGCCTTTATCAAGCGCTAAATCATTACCTACCATAGAGATTTGTTGCATAACTTCAGGGCCGTTACCAATTAATGTGGCGCCTTTGATTGGCCGAGTAATTTTTCCGTTTTCAATTAAGTAGGCTTCTGAGGCACTAAATACAAACTTGCCTGAAGTGATATCTACTTGGCCGCCACCAAAGTTTGGGGCGAAGATACCTTTTTTAACTGTGCTAATAATATCGGCTTGGCTGTGCTCGCCGCCTAACATATAAGTATTGGTCATACGTGGCATAGGTAAATGCGCGTATGACTCACGGCGCGCATTACCAGTTGGGTTAACGCCCATCAAACGCGCATTCATTTTATCTTGCATGTAGCCTTTTAAAATACCGTTTTCGATAAGTACGTTGTACGCTGCAGGAGTACCTTCGTCATCCACATTAAGTGAACCTCGGCGATCGGCAATGGTGCCGTCATCAACTACAGTACACAGCTCTGATGCGACTTTTTGGCCCACTTTACCGCTAAATGCCGAGGCTCCTTTACGGTTAAAGTCGCCTTCTAGGCCATGACCTACGGCTTCATGCAGTAATACTCCTGGCCAACCTGCGCCAAGTACCACTTCCATCGTGCCCGCTGGAGCGTCAATAGCTTCAAGGTTTACTTTTGCTTGGCGTACGGCTTCTTCTGCGTATTCCATCCAACGGGGTTTACCATCCACCAGTTCTTTAAAGTAACCATAGTCTAAACGTGCGCCACCACCTGCGCCACCGCGTTCACGGCGGCCGTCTTTTTCAAGTAATACCGAACAATTTAAACGGATCAATGGGCGGATATCGGTGGCAAATGTACCATCGCTGGCCGCAATCAATACTTCTTCATACACCGCAGACATAGAGCTAATAACTTGCTCTGCGTCAGGAGCAAGCTCACGAATATAATTTTCAAGCTCACGTAATAAATTTACTTTGTCGGTATCACTCATGCTTTGAATCGGCTGCAGTGGTGCAAACTGCTGTTTTGCTGCTACATCACTAAATACCTGAATGGCTTTACTTTCACCTGCTTCGGCAATACTGCGCGCAGCGGTTGCGGCTTTGTTAAGTGCTTCTAAATTAATTGCATCAGAGTACGAAAACCCCGTTTTTTCACCGCTCACGGCACGTACACCTACGCCACGTTCAACGTTGTACGAGCCTTCTTTTACTAAGCCATCTTCAAGCACCCATGATTCATGGTGGCTAGATTGAAAGTAAAGATCCGCGTAATCAACTTTATGCTGATGAATAAAACCAAGCGTTTTTTCGAGTTCTTCTCGATTTAGCTGGCTGTCGTGTAATAAATGCTGTTCAACCGTGTTCATAATAAATGCTCTCTAAATCGTTGGTGAGATTGCACTGGCATATCTCGACGAATGGCGTGTAAGCGGTTTAGATCTGGCTGACAACCAATAAACCCAATGCCATTTGCAAGCTCGCTGAGGACGTCGCCCCAAGGAGAAATAATAATACTGTGGCCGTATGTCGCGCGACCATTTTCGTGTTGCCCTACTTGCGCAGCAGCAATCACATAACTTTGCGTCTCTATCGCTCTGGCCGTTAATAACGGTTGCCAATGAGCTGCACCTGTTATGGTAGTAAATGCGCTAGGCACTAAAATAACCTCTGCCCCGGCTCGTTGCAAAGCACTAAATAAGCCACTAAAGCGTAGATCATAACATACTGTAAGACCTATTTTACCAAACGGTGAATCTACCACCACAATGTCACTGCCCGCTTCGGTGAAGTTAGACTCGCGATACGCACCAGTCCCATCAGCAACATCAACGTCAAATAAATGCATTTTATTATACTGGGCCAGCACTTCACCTTGCTCATTAAACAACAAAGACGCTGCAAAATATTTGCCATGCTCTGTGGCAATCGGCACAGTACCGGCAGCTAGCCAAATATCATGTTGGCGACATAACTCACTTAATTGTTGTTGATAAACATCACTTTGCTTTGCTACAACAAGTGTTTCATGACCGCTATTAGCAAACACTAAGAAGCTTTCAGGTAAACACACCAGTAACGGGCGTATTGCAGGAAGCGTGGTTAACTGTTGTCTAAGTTGATTCATGTTGCCATCAGCACACAGCCCGGAGCACATTTGTAGAGCGACTATCATAGCTTGCATCGTTTAAGGCCTCATTGGGTGGCTGTATCTACAGCATCTTTGAGTGTTAACTCACTGGAGGCGGCGGCTTGAGGTTGGTTTTGTGCAGCTTGCGGAAGAGTCACTTCACGACTTTTACGATCTACTTCTTTCACTACAGGATCAGTCATGCTGCCAGTCACTTTAAAGTTAATCTCAGAAATAACGCGCGCCGAGTGGATCACTTTATCTATCGCCAGTGCCGCAAGCCCGGTTACCGGATTGACCATCCACGCAACAATCACCGGAATACTCGAGGTCACTTGTGGCGCAACCGCTAAATCGTAATCAATCTCCATGGTATTGAGGTTAGTATGGCCTTTAATCGTCAGATCAGCAGGCACCCCATCCATTTTCGTATCTTGCGTGTAAGCGATGCCTTTATCTACCTGCATGGTGCCTTGCAAACTGTTATAAAAAAAACCTTTCGAAAATACATCTCTAAAATCGAGTTTTAACTTACGCACTAATGAATCCAGGCTCAGCAACGAAAATACCCGTGCGCCGCCATCGCTTACCTCAGCTAAATGTCCTTCGCCTAAACGCCAATCTAAATTACCATTGAGGCTGGCAATATCAAATAAATAAGGCGCATCTTGCCATTCAAGCGTAAATTTAATATCTGCGGGTGAATCTTTAACTGTGGTGGTTATATCAAACTCATCAAATAGCTCACCAATGTCATCACTTTGCATATTACCGCTAAATTGACTTATGCCATCTTGCCAATGCCCTTTAGCACGTAACACATGCTTGCCTTTATCAACCACCAGCTCAGATATGGTGAGCTTATGACCATCGCCATAAAGCGATGCGCTGACTTTATCTAATTGATAGCTTGCCACTTTACAATCAGTACACTCAAATTCAATGGCCGGTATGTCACTCAACCAAGTGTAATCTTGAGGTGTTTCAGATGGCTGTAATTCGTCTGTAGTAGGGGTAAAGTTAACACGTAAATAATCACTGGCAATATGAATCGGCCGACTTGATTTATCTAGCGGAATAAGTACTTGCGAGCGTAATTCTTTGGCGTTTAGCCGTAAGCTCATGTCACTTGGGGTCGGCGCTAAACGCATTTCAAAATCATTAAATGCAATATCACCAATGGTTAATTGCTGAATGTTACCCACCACTTCTTTTAATGGTGGTAGTACGCCCTGCTCAGCTGATTCTGTTTGACTGATGGTGATGATCTGCTGGATCAAGCCAAGCCAAGGTAATAGATCGGTTTGCTCTAAATCAATTGCAACACTTAAGTCTTGCTGGTTTAAACCCAGATCATGCTCGCCTAAAATAAACTGTGCATTGGTTAGTTTGCCAACGTTATTCGCTAAGATGCCATTAAAATATAAGTTGTTATTAATATTAGCGGTGATCAAATTAGAAATATTATCACCTTGAATAACAGCCGTTAGCGGCCATACTTGATCGGCACTTTTTGTGTACGGTGCGGGCAGCTCACTACTAAGCCCTTCGAGTTGTGAGCTGACATTAGCGCGATAATCAAAGCCGTCCGTTAAAAAGTTTAGGGCAAGATTAATAGCCACTTCACTTTCACCATGCAAGTAACCTTTTAGTAAGTCTTGACCATGAGAAATTAACGTATCAGCATTTAACTGTGCTTTTATATCAACGTCAGCACGATAGTTTGGGCCAATATTTTTACCATTAAAGTTAACTTTCAGCGGCATTCCTAACCAACTTGCGTTAGCATTTTCTAAAGTGATCTGATCATCATTAAAATAGAGCTGACCTGTAACACCTTCAAGCTGAAGCCCAGGTTGTGCTAAATACACTGGCAGATCTTTTAAATTAACCATGCCTTTAGCTGTTACATCTAACTCATTTAAATCAACAAGTAGCTCAATATCAGCGCTGGCAGCGCCGTTACCTTGGATCACCTCAAATACATTTGCTAGTGGCTCAGCAATTGGCGTTGCTTTAAAAAACGGCAGTAATGTTTCCATCTCAGCACGTTTATTAATTTTTACGCTCAGTAAATCTGCGTTCATTAGATCTGCAATACTGACATGCACGGCATCATCGATCGCTAAGTTAACAAGCCGCCCATGCTCAGAGTAAATATCCATACGCTGATTTTCAAAATGTAATTTTGCACTCGCTTGAGTTACTGCAGGCCAATCAGGGGCAAATTGATAATTGGCGTTATCTACCTGCGCTAATACTTCAAACTGTCCTGAATTATCAGCAAACGGAAAGCCCGTTAACGGCCCAGAAAACAGCACTTGTGTTTGCGTAAGTTCACCACCTTTAATAGCCCCAGTTAAGTAATCAACTAAATTTTTAGTCATCACAGGGCGTGGGAAATAATGGCTGGCAACACTGGCATCTGGTGCAAATGCTTCTGCATATAAATCAAGCCGAGGCTGTTCGTCTAAGCTAAGCTTCATTTCGGCTGCAACAGTGACCTCATCATTATCAAGCCACATATTATCACTGCTGATCTGCCAACCTTGCTCACTATTGGCTAAATCAATTTGCATATTCAGTTGGTTATATTTGATTGGCTGGCTAAAAGTATCTGCGGTAAGTAACTCGCTATTTTCGCCAAACAGATTAATACGACCACGTTCTTGATTTAACAAACCATCGACAAGTAAGCCCTGCACACCTGGCACACCTTGCTCTGCAAACCAGCCCAATTGCTGGGCTTCAAACCATAATTGCCATTGCTGTGTTGATGTAAACTGCACATAAGCGCGCTTAACTTGACCACTGGGTTGACGACTTAACAGCGGCTCTAATTCAGCAAAATCACTTAACTGGGCTAACCTTGTAACCAAGTCAAAATCGAGTTCTTGCAACCAAATTTGTTGTTGCTTGTTATCCAGCTGCGCTTCAAATTGAAAGTCGGGCCAATGCTGTTGATCGTTTGAGAGCCGCACCCCTGAACTTTTTAACCGCCAACCTTGCTGCCAAGGGTAAAGGCGAAAACCCCCTTCACTTAAACTAAATTGATGACTTTTTGTATCTTGCTGCCAATTAATAAAGCTTGGCAACCATTTAACTGTGACATCTTTGATCAGGCCTTTTTCAATACTCAACCATGATTCTAAGTTAATGTCAGAATTGAGCTGCTCTTTACTAGCATTAATATACTGAGCCAGCCATTTCGACACATCAACATTATTTGCTTGCACATAAATATCACCCAGCATGGTTTCTAGCGTCGATCCGGTTAATGCCAAGCGAGCATCAAATGTACCCACTGAAATCCCGGGCAATGCTAAAGTACCACTAGCTAAGTGTTGTTCGTATTGATTTTGCCAAACGATGTCTTCAAGCATCACCCGACGCTCTTTACCATCTGCCAAGATAAAATTAAGACTACTATTTTCAACCGCAAAATGACCGGTTTTACCTAAGAATAAGCCTTCAATCAGCTCTTTTTGTTCAAACGATACCTCACTGCTGTTCGACTGCAACATAGTCGGCATATCAACATCAGCATGGAAACCGTTGATCACAAAGTAGTTAGATTTTAACTGTCGTGTTTTGATGGTTTCCCAGACGTTTAATTCAAGGCTAGCTTTAGCGATAGTCAGTGCGATGGGTGAGCTTTGATTATCTTCAAAGGTGATATCTTCCAAGACAATAGAAGGACCTTGGCCATGCCAGCTGGCAGAAATAGCCCCAATTGATAAATTAACCGCAAACTTATCATATAGGTAACTTTCAAGGTCACCTTTATAGTCATTGGCATACGGCAGGGTATATTTTAAAACCGAAACAACAACGGCAAGCAGTACCAGAGTTATGGCGAACACTTGCCATAACTTACGGATACAAAAAAAACAGACCGTCTTTGCTTTCATTACATCATAACCACATCAAACTGCTCTTGACTGTAGAGGCTTTCGGTTTGAATGCTCACTTGCTTACCAATAAATAACTCTAGTTCTGCAAGATTATGATACTCATCGTTAAGTAATGCCTCACTTACCGCGGGAGCTGCATAAACCATAAATTTATCAGCCGCGTAAGCACGGTTTACTCGGACAATTTCACGCAGTATTTCATAGCATACGGTTTCAACGGTTTTTTGTGAACCGCGCCCAGAGCAGGCCGGACATACATCACATAAAATATGTTCAAGACTTTCTCGAGTACGTTTGCGGGTCATTTCCACTAAGCCTAATGCCGATAAACCATTAATATTTGATTTAACGCGATCTTTACCCAGTGCAGACTCAAGTGAATGCAATACCCTGCGCTTATGCTCTTCGCTAACCATGTCAATAAAGTCGATAATGATAATACCGCCCAAGTTACGCAACCTAAGCTGACGGGCAATCGCAGAAGTTGCTTCTACGTTGGTGTTAAAAATAGTTTCTTCGAGATTTCGATGGCCAACAAAGGCACCGGTATTAACATCGACCGTGGTCATCGCTTCGGTTTGGTCGATAATTAAATAGCCACCTGACTTTAACGTCACTTTACGATGTAAGGCTTTTTGTATTTCACTTTCAACATCAAACAAATCAAAAATTGGTCGCTCGCCTGGGTAATACTCTAAAGCATCGGAAAGGATTGGTACAAACTCTGCGGTAAAGCTTTTTAGCTCTTCATAGGTTAGCTTTGAGTCAACCCGAATACGCTCCATGTCTTCCCCTACGTAATCTCGTAGAGTTCGAAATGCTAAGGTTAAATCTTCATGCAAAATACTTTCTTTGCTGGTTTTTTTACGTTTAGTGACGATTTTTTTCCATAGTTTTTTTAAAAACTCGGCATCGTGACGCAACTCAGCTTCGCTGGCACCTTCAGCTGCAGTACGAACTATAAAGCTGCCGTCTTCATCGCCATACTCACCTACAATGCTTTTCAATCGCGCGCGTTCTTCTTCGGTTTCTATACGCTGACTCACACCAACATGGGTGGCATCTGGCATAAACACTAAATAACGAGAAGGGATGGTGATGTCAGTTGTTAAACGTGCGCCTTTAGTACCCAGTGGATCTTTTACCACTTGCACCATAATGTATTGACCTTGGCGCACTAACTCGCGAATATCTTGTACTTTTTTGATTGGTTGCTCGTCAACACCTTCAACAATAGAGGCGCTATTTACAATATCAGACGCGTGTAAAAAAGCCGCTTTATCTAAACCAATATCAACAAACGCAGCTTGCATACCCGGTAACACTCGGCTTATTTTACCTAAATAAATATTACCGACGATACCTAAATTGCCAATACGTTCTAGTTGAATTTCTTGTAATACACCGTTTTCAATCAGGGCAACACGGCTTTCACTCGGGGTGACGTTGATCAGTAATTCTATACTCATGTTACCTACTTAGGAATTCGCTTAATAATTTTTCGCATTCATATAAAGGTAAGCCTACTACCGCAAAATAGCTACCGGAAATATTAGTAACAAAGCGCCCACCGAGTCCTTGTATGCCATAGCCACCGGCTTTGTCTTGTGGTTCACCAGTTTGCCAATATGCTGCTAATTCTTGTTCTGAGAGTGTTTTAAAACTCACTTGCGTGGTTACTACACAACTCATGACCTTGTGTTCAGTGGCAAATGCAATTGCCGTTAACACTTGATGACTGCGCCCAGATAAACGTTTTAGGGTTGCCATAAAGTCAGCTTTATCGCGGGGTTTACCAAGTGACTGATTATCTATGACCACCACGGTATCACTGCCGAGTACTGGGCGATCTGTGTATCCCATAGCAACACCAGTTTGGGCTTTTAGACGCGCTAAACGCTCAACAAGTTCAAGGGGTGTTTCGTCTGCTAGCTGGCTTTCATCAGCATCGACACTAAATTGTGAAAATTCGATACCAAGTTGAGTGAGCAATTCTTTGCGCCGGGGAGAAGCTGACGCTAGATAAATGGCGGTTTGCATTATCTGATCCTGAAATGACGGCGATATTTACGTAGCAATAAGAAAATCCAAGGCCAACTTAACATGCCAGTCACGACTGGCCATAAATACTGCGGGTTGAAATAAACGTCCATTAAAAAGTGATTAAGCCAAAATTGCATTAAGTGATATAGGGTTAAAAATAAGCCCACGAGTATCGCTTGCTGCCAAATTGAAAAATTACGAATTTTTTGAAAGTTACTTGCGGTTACAAAAATACAAATTGAGTAAGTGAGTGAATTAATTCCCAGCGGTGACCCTGTGGCTAAATCAATCAGCAAGCCAACTACCCAAGCCGTACCAATATTTAATCGATGTGGAACAGCTAACGACCAGTACATTAATACTAATAGCACCCAGTCAGGGCGAAAAGGCTCAAACGAAAAAGGCAATGGCATCAAAGCCATGATCAACGCAAGGAAGATGCTCACGGCGATCAATAAAAAGTAACGACTATTCATTGCTGATAGTTTCCTGCTGATTACGCCATAAGATCACTAATAAGCGAATACGATCTAACTGAGCTATCGGCTCGGCGTATACTTGAGCAAACGGGCGGCCCTCATCGCGATTAATTTCAGTTACCACCGCAACCGGGTAGCCCTCAGGAAAAGTGCCTCCAAGTCCTGATGTCACTAACACATCGCCAATCCTTACATCTAAACTATGGGGTACATGGGAGAGTTTAACTAAATTAATTTTACCAATCCCTTCAACCACGGTACGCACATCATTACGTAAAATACGTACCGGTGTGGCATGGGTTGTGTCGGTCATCAGTAACACCCGAGACGTCGTTGAGCCTACTTTGGTAAGTTGTCCGACGACCCCCATCTCATCAATAACCGCTTGGCCTTCACTGATGCCATCTATCGTGCCACGATTGATCACCACTTGATGGCTATAAGGATTTGAATGAACAGAGAGAACTTGAGCAATAATTTTACGATTTGACTGCTTAGCAGAAGAACCAAGTAACGCGCGTAGCTTTTGATTTTCTTTGTTTAAGAATTGATATTGCTGAAGCTGTTCGCTTTGCAGTAATTGTTTTTTCTTGAGGGCTTCGTTTTCAGTTAATAATTGATCGCGCGTGTGTAAGCTTTTAGCCCCGAGGCTAAATACTTCATAAGGTAAATTGGCTAAATACAATAACGGACTAACTAAGGTGTTTAAACTAGTGCGTACTGTGGTGCCACCTTGCGTATAACGATCGCCTACGATCAACACGATACTCAAAAGCACTGCGACAAAAAGTCGCAGCTGCAAAGAAATGGCACGCCCGAACATTAACTTCATTAGTCGTAACTAAATACATCACCACCATGCATATCAATCATCTCAAGTGCCTTACCGCCGCCACGCGCAACGCACGTTAATGGATCATCAGCAACCACAACAGGAATGCCGGTCTCTTCCATTAATAAACGGTCTAAATCTTTAAGTAATGCACCACCACCTGTTAATACCATGCCTTTGGCTGATATATCTGACGCCAGCTCTGGTGGTGATTGCTCAAGGGCAACCATTACCGCACTAACAATCCCCATTAATGGCTCTTGCAAGGCTTCTAATATTTCATGCGAATTAAGCGTAAATGAACGCGGAACACCTTCGGCAAGGTTACGACCACGTACTTCAATCTCAATTGGCTCATCTGTTTTAAACGCTGAACCAATTTGATGTTTAATGTTTTCAGCCGTTGCTTCACCAATTAAACTACCAAAATTACGACGTACATAGTTGATAATTGCTTCATCAAACTTATCCCCACCAATACGTACAGATGATGAGTACACCACGCCGTTTAGTGAAATAATTGCAACTTCAGTGGTACCACCACCGATATCTACAACCATTGAACCTGTTGCTTCTGATACCGGTAAACCTGCACCGATTGCCGCAGCCATTGGCTCTTCAATTAAATAAACTTCACGCGCACCTGCGCCCATAGCCGATTCACGAATTGCGCGTTTTTCTACTTGCGTAGCACCGCACGGTACGCAAATAAGCACACGCGGACTTGGACGTAAAAAGTTATTGTTATGCACTTGCTTGATAAAGTGTTGCAACATCTTTTCAGTTACATAAAAATCAGCAATTACACCGTCTTTCATTGGTCGAATGGCTTTGATATTACCAGGCGTTCGACCTAGCATTTGCTTTGCTTCAGTCCCTACTGAGGCAACACTTTTAGGACCACCAGCGCGTTCTTGGCGGATCGCAACTACAGATGGTTCATTAAGGACAATGCCTTCGTCTTTAACATAAATGAGGGTGTTGGCTGTACCCAAGTCGATCGATAGATCGTTTGAAAAAATACCACGGAGCTTTTTAAACATGAGGCTGGATGACCTTTGAAAAACGTTCTTATATTAGCTTATGCAACTTTACCATGCTGAATCAGTTCGGCAATAAAAAGTGCAGCTACCTTTGTTAATTGGGTAAAAAAGGAAGCAACGCTTCCTTTTTAAATTAATTTTATCGTTCGCGTACTAGACGAAAACCGATATAGTTTGCACGAAAGTCTGGCGCTAAAATCAAACGAGTTGAAGCACGAGCTAAACTAGGTGCAAAATTCCACGCACCACCTCGGACAGTAACATCCGCTTGTTCAGCTGACTTATGAGTCCATTCCCATACATTTCCTACCGTGTCGTAGAGACCAAACGCATTAGGTGCAAAGGAGCCAGTTGGCGATGCACTTTTATTTGACCACTCACTACCACACCATCCACAATTGGCTAAATTTTTACCTATTTCATTACCCCACGGGTATTCAGTTTTAGTACCAGCGCGTGCTGCATACTCCCACTCAACCTCATTAGGTAACCGGTATTGTTGACCTGTTTGACCAGACAACCAATCAGCGTATGCTTTCGCATCGTTGTAGGTTAAGCACACGGCAGGAAAATCACTGCCTTGCTCAAAACCTGGATTACGCCAGTTTAAATTTGCTTCCCAGACTGGTTCGCCATTTAAATAATAGGCGCAACCACGATTACGCTCAGCTTCAGTTTTATAATTAGTGTTGCTGACGAACTTTTGATAAGCACCGACTGTCACTTCTTTATTTTGCATCGCAAATGAGTTTGCAATGGTTTTTTCAACAACTGGACGCTCATTTGCAAGTCCATTACCATTGATATCACCCATTTCAAACTTACCTGCGGGAATGACTACCACGTCAGCAGCTGCGGCATTGCCTATAGCTGTACTGGTTACTGATGTCGTATTACGTTGCTCACTGGTGTATGTCGGTGCAGCAATCGACTCAGGCTTTTTTACCAACTTAGCATGAATCGTCTGCGGCTTTCGTAAATCAACACGCACGCGATAAGGTTTATAACCCTGCTTGCGAACTTCAACATCATGAATACCACTTGGTAAAGTCGTTGCTAAACGTGTTGAACCAAAACTTACGCCATCAATAAACACTTCGTCATCGTATACATTTGAACGCAGCGTGAATTCAATCATTTTATTACTATCAACGACCTGTGTATCAACCGTTGACATTGGTTTGACTGAATAATCGCGTATCGGTTGCTCGCTCAAGCGTGACACCGAAACGTTGGCATTATCCTGACCATCACTGAATGTTAACTGACTATCAGTAAAAGTAGTGTCATAACGAGTTTGATAAGTTGCCGTTAGCGGCGTGCCGTACTCTGAACAATAGCGATTATCAACACTCAATAAATTACATAAGCGACTGCTATTCACATCACCGCGCATAGTGACGCTTAAGTTAACGTTATAATTGCCTTGGCCGCTAAAAGCACTATTGACCACATGGCTACTTAAAACCTGTACTTGCGCACCAGCCATATTGCGCTTTGGTTCAACTAGGCGCTCTTCAGTTAAGTTAGCAAATATTTGATCTACAAAACGCTTGGTTGCTTTTTGTAAGCCCATTTGCTGGCCTCGTTGCTCACAGGCTGCCAATGTTTCTGTACGTTTACAGTTGATAGTGTGATTAACTTCTAGCGTCCCTTCACGGGTAAACTCATTACGTAAGCGCTCAACTCGGGCTGTTGTTAATTGTTCTTTTAAGCTTTCGAGTGTATTTAACTGGGTATGTTTTGCTACGCGAATTTGTTCAATGTCTTTGCGGTGGGATGCAATTGCCGCCAACTGCATCGCGATATCGTCTTTATTTTGCTTATGATCAACCACAGCTTGCTGGTATCGCGCCTGTGCAGCACTTATATCAATAGTGGGATCATCAATTAAACGACGATACATTTCATTCATGGCATCAAGTGCTTGATTTTTTTCTTTGTCCAGCTCAGTCGAACGAGTGCGTAATAAATCAAGTTGACTTTGTAACTGACTTTCTTCTTTTAAATGTTTTTCAAGTATCTGTGTAGCGTTATCGTATTCAGCTTGTTTAATACTGATCTCAGATTCAATTCCAGTAACTGTGGCTGTAT
Organism: Pseudoalteromonas sp. SG44-1; assembly: GCF_014164315.1. Lineage (NCBI taxonomy): Bacteria > Pseudomonadati > Pseudomonadota > Gammaproteobacteria > Alteromonadales > Pseudoalteromonadaceae > Pseudoalteromonas > Pseudoalteromonas sp. SG44-1. Next base: position 129,667 of record NZ_JACJEW010000004.1, on the reverse strand, counting down.
CTTGTGCAAATGCACTTGATGCAAACAAGCTAGCTGAAATTAACAGAGATAAAGGAGCAATTCGCATATATTCCATTCCCAAAAAGCGGCAATTATTTGGTCATTATTTATTTTTTATAATTAAACTCTTATGCTATGTACTTGCAAGGCAAAACACAAGCTTTGTTCAAAAATTATCTGAGTTTATACCTAATTAGCCTCAAGATGCGAGCTTCAGTTGGAATTAAAAGTGATTTAAGCTAGGCATTAGTTGCAAATGATGGCTGTTCCCTTGTTAAGATCAGCCCCCTGTAAAAGTAACCTAATATAAATTAGCTTTTAACCAGCCCATAAAGCGCTTTATAGGAACCAACTTTGTGAAACATTAAGCTCTGAATTTTAAGCTGGTTTGACATACAGTTATTACCGTACTTCACGCCAGTAAATAACACGATCATTTCCTCTAAAACGGCCAAATTGTAAAATTCCTTGCGGATTTAACTGACTTGCGTCTCCTTGCCAATCCCACTCAAGCCAATTTTCTGTATCGTACTCAAGTGTAAAAATACCTGCGCCTTTAGGCTCAGCATAGATACCATTACTCGCTGGGTAAATGCCTTGTTCGAGTTGACCACTTCTTCCACTGCCATAAATATAACTGAGCTCAGGCGTGCTAGGAGTGATTTGTGTTATTTGTGGGTGTGCAAAGACAGTGCAATTATTATTAGTATCAAGTACAAACTCGCTGCCATTAAAATACTGCGCCTGCATAGGCACAAGTAAATTATCTAAATCAGACCCTGCATTATCACCCAGCACTAAGCGGCCAAAGCGAAAACTAATAGGCGTATCGTTAAGCACAACACTATTACAGCTGCTGTTTGCTGCGCAGTCGGTTGCTAAATTAGGATTATCGTCGGCAGCTGTTAATACAGCCCCTTCAATTCCCGTCACAGTTGCCATCAAATTTACACTTTCAAATGGGCCATCGGGATCATTAAAGCCGCGTCGAGCTAAAATAGTATCGCTATCACTTATAGTAAAAAGTCCTGCTAGGGCTGCGGTACTGCCCCACTGGCTAGCCTCTAAGTTTTGCAATCTAGGAGTTAAACTACTACCCGAGACATAATTTCCTACTTCACTGTTCTCTGCATTAATGCTTACCGTTGAATTAACAAACCCGCCTATATAGTTTTTCATTACTTGGTTATTTTGATTAAGCGCCTGAACAGTAAACCCTAACGTAAACGGTTCACTCAAATAAGTGCTATTGCTGCCATAACGGGTGCACTGTGCATTGGCTTGAATATTTTGTACCGCATATTGCGAAGGCGCAAAACGACCAACACGAGTAATCGCTCCGCGCACATCACCGGCCCCCAAATAGTCGGCATCTTTGAGCCCCGCAACTAAATCAATAATACCAACTTGGTCGTAGCTATAACTTGATATTGATTCACTTAAGTTACCGGTATCTGCAAACGCAACTAAATTTTCTTCTTGTAACGTACCCAGCACACCCGCTGTTGGCAAATAAACGCTGGGTTGCACATCCGGTTGCTCACCAATAAAGTGCTTAGCGACTGGATTACTTGAAATAGCACTGTAATTATCTGGGTAGCCATCATTATTGGTGTCTTGGTTATCAAGCCATTGCACCGCATTCATTTTTAGCGAAAATGACTCGCCGGTTAGTTTAAATAAACTGCCGCTGGCATCATTAGCTTGCGCACTGTTATCAGCAAAGTTCATTGCTAAACCAAAGGGCTTAACCACAAATTCATTTGAGCTACCCGTTAAATTCACCGATAAATTAGTCACGGGATCGAGCACTAAGTTTAATTTTGCATTCAAACTCAGTTTGCCAGCATCGGGATAATTAATCACAATCGGTGCTTTTGAATCACTATCAAACTTTAAAGGCACTGTTTGATAACTTTGACCAATGCTATGGGTTGTGCTGTTATTTGTTAGAGCAAGATTATCGATGCACGTAGAGCCTGCACTGCAGCTATAGGCTAAATCTATAGCCACCTCTCCACCAGCAGGAAAAGCAGCTTCGCACACTCCGGTTGTGGTATTCGTTTTCACAGCTTGGATTGCTAATTGTGATGCATTGAACCCGGTGTTTGACGGTTTACCTGATAATTGGTTTAAAATTGATGTGGTGTTATTAGTCTCATCGCTAAAAATAAACCCCGCGTCTGAAAAAGTAACCTTACAACCACCTAAGCCCACATTTGTACCACCAATATAACAACGTAGCGGCGCTGATGGGTCTGCAACATTATAACCAAATTGCACTTGCCCTGTAGTACGCTTAGCGAACTGTAAATCTGTAATGCCAGTAAAAGTTATCACCTCACCCGTCACCCAACTTTGTTGAGTACTATTATTTGGTGATAAATCTAAAGTGGATACTTCATCATAAATTATATCGCATGCATCATTAGCACAAGCAGTTAGCGTTAGTTCTTTGGCTTCGCAGGTAAGGCCTTTATTATCACTCATTGATAATCGGTAATGATCCAATAAAACCGGCGTATTAATACCACAAAAACCAGGAATGTTATTTGGTACTGCAGTACCAGTAAATGATGAACTTTCTTCAGCAATTATCTCCGTGCCTGAGGTGATCATGCCAGTATAATGAGCTTCTTGTGCAATGCGTACTTCACCTGTTGCCACTAAAAAAGCTGAAAAATCGACTGCGGCACCAATCGACACCGCACCATCTACATAAATCGCTAAATACGCCCCATTTTCTATTGTAATTTTAGTATTCGCCACAGTTAAAAATGACGTCGACAGTAACGTAGTAGAGTTTTGTAAAAAAATACGTGTGGGTGCGGTTACTCTATACTCAGGCGCAATCATGGTCATTTGTAACTCATCAAAAAAATAGTCACCACCGAGTGTTGTAGGAATTGCACTACCCGATGAGCCATCATTGGCCACTGTTGGTACTTGTGAAGCTTGTCCTGCAGTTAACGCATTTTCACCTTTTGCAGCGCAAGGCTGACCATTACAAAGAGGGATATTAGTTAATGCCGTTGAAATATAGTTTGTGGTCGTAAGCATATTCGCGTTGTTATCGGTGACTGTCACTCCTTGGACTAACTGAATTTGGCCATTGTTATAGGTTGCAATCGCACCGGGGAATAATGTGTCACAACTTAGAACATCGCCATTTGACACAAACGTACTGGTCATAGCTAAGATAGAGGCTTCTTCGTCTGGGTGCCTACGCTCATTGTCTCCATCACGGTCTTCATCAACAACTATTCCCAAACGCGTACGAGTCAAATTGCAACTTCGTAGCCAACCACCATCTTCGCCCACTCGGCTATTTTTACTTGCAACAACCAATGGAGCAGTAGCAAAATTATTTGAGAAATAAAAATAGTTACAACCGTCACTCCAACCATCGACATTGTAACCAGTAAAAAAGCTCTCCCATAAAACTTCTACCTGATTATCATCAACAAAGGTACGATTGTTGCCAGGCTCAACAACTAAATAAGCCACTTTTTCACTATTTATTAAGCCACTTCGTGTCTCTGAGGCTTCTAGCGCAATATTAACCCCCGAAGTTGTTAGCGAGTTAGTTTCTACGGCAATCGTTAAAAATGGTCGTAATGCATCTGTAGGTGGATTGCTTTCCAAACTATTAATGGTTTGTAGAGAGTGAAAAAAGTTCGGCCTAACAGCAAAAGGTTGAGCAAAATTTATTGCCTGATAACTTTTAGGCAAAACGTAGTTAGACTTAGGACCATATTGAATCTCTAATTGGATATCTGTACTGCCAACCTCCATTATTGTGCCATCTGGAAATTCATGAACACCGTACTCGACCGCTAAGTAATGTGCTCCCATAGTAATATGCTCACCGTCTTCCCCGGTAGGTTCCAAAGGTAGAGCTTCAAATCCGGTTGTTGTTACATTACGAATTCGTACAATCGCAGGGTTACCCCCTTGATTAGTTGATAGCATAAACACCGCGGGAGGTGTTTCGTACTCTTGTTGAAAGTTTATCTTGGTCCAAATCGGTGAGACATAAGTGTCTTGCAACTCAATAAAGCGCCCTTCAATTTTAGGAACTACAGCAATGCTGTTAGCACTAAAGATCATTATGATTATGAAGATGAATAACTTATATATCATGGCAAAGTCTTCGCTTCGACAGAGAGTGTACGCTGAGTTTGCCAGTAGTCTTTACGACATGCTTCGCCGATAGCACAACTACTTGGCGAGCATGTGGCACGGCTTTGTAAATAAAAAACATTCACCGAGCCTGCGCTATTACTGCTATCAGGTACATTCAAGTATTGCTGACAAGTTATCGTTACTGTGCAGTTCTCTAAATACTGAGTTTGAAAAACAGGGGAGGTAGTTACTGCTGCACAGTTTAGTGCTGGACTATTAAGTGGAAATATTTCAGTTAGCCCGCTTTCTAACCCACTTTGTGCAGCTAAATAAGCGCGAGAGCCATAATACTCGATCACATTTTGCTGCGAAGATGCCGATAAAATCCTGACTAAAGCCAAGCCAAGTACTAGCATCACAACAATGATCACCAAAGTGACAATCAGTAGGTTACCACCTTGATAAGCTTTATTTATAACCGTTCTTTTTATTCGTAGGCTAAGGTACATTGGGTATATGCACCTCATGATTAAACATCATAGCTTCATTATCATTAAACGCCATAATCGCGTGAATGTTCAGCACTGCATTACGAGTTAATGCAATATCCCCAATTCTAAAAAATGCATTATTTACTAGGTTATTTTCTATATGGAGCGCTAATAGATCACGTTTAACGCCTGTTGTAGCCTGTAGCTCAACTGCATCCAGCTGGGAGCTATTGAAGCCATAATCTTGATAACGATAAAGCTGTGTCCCTTCTACACAAAAACTAACAGGCGTCGCCAGTAAGTAAATTCGTTTTGCTGGTGACTCTTGTGCAAATGCTTGCTCAAATTGCCATTGATCTAACTCACTGTATGAAGATGATACGAAATTAGTTAATTGCAGACGTTTATTATTACTTACGTCGTAGACTTCTGCTGGATCTAATGGATAAATACTGGCCCAATCGCCAAGACTTGGTTGAGTTAAGTCATTTAATTCAAAATCTACTGCCGTAACAATAAAGGGAGCAGTGTTAGGTAAGTAGCCAGTGTAATGGGTAGCTGATTGAAAAGGCGTAAACTCAAGGCATTGGCTCAAACCACAGTTATTTTCACAGCTTAAACGTAAAGAGTTTGGCATCGCATGGCGTAGCTCTTTTGCTAAACGTGTCAACATAAAGCGTGCTTGTGCTACAGCCTCTTGGCGCTCCACCCCTTGACTATAAATATTAAACCCAGAGTTAATAAAAGCAAAAGAAGTAACAGCCAATATCCCCAAAATAACCATAACAAGCAGAAGCTCTATTAAAGTAAATGCAGACTGTTTTAGGTATTTGCTCATCAATAGTTACCTTTGTATGCGCTAAAACCATACTCTTCGCCATTAGGGCTACTTATAATTACCGTGACACGCTTTGCAAGTACACCATCGTTTGCTGTCGCGCTATTAAAGTCACTGTCATATACCACGGTAACAACCACATTAAAGCCTTGGTATTGGGTAAGCACTTGACCCAAACTATTTGTTATAGGCTGATTACTCAGTGCAATATAATCGTCAACATCATCATAAGTGGTGCGTGTTTCGCCCTCTTCTGAGCCTAAGTTCTCTGAGCTTGTACAATCTTCAGCATCTAATGAACTTTCAGAGCAACGCCTAAATGGCGGTGCACGCTCGCTGTGCTCATCAAATGACTTGGCCAAAATTTCATTCATTAATGATTGCCCTAACTCATTTGCCCGCAACTGTATGATAGGGTCTGCGCTTTGCCGTGCTTGAGGTGCAATTAACCCTGTAATAATCGTCAGTGCAATGGCAAAAATGACAATGCTGATAATCAATTCAATTAAGGTAAACCCATAATTATGGGCACGCATAAATAAGCCCTTCGCCACTGATACACACACCGGCAAGCGATATATCAATGCGACAAGTGCCATCACAACTTTGATCGCTTCGACCTAAAGGATCAAAATTAATCTGCGTAAATTGGGCCCCTTTATCGTCCAATGCAGTAAAAACAAAATCACTGCGCTGCGTTTTAATAGCTACTACTGAATCTTCCGGGTTATTTACATCAGCACCACCTGTGCAGGTATCCGGTGTCGGTCCTGCAATTAAGGTCGCGGTTATGTACAATTTATGACAACTCGTAAGCCCAGTATCTTGCATTGCTCGTAACTGAGCTGTTCTTAGCACTGCTAATACCCGATCGCGATATGCATAAGCGTCTTCCGTTGAACTCCCTAGAAACTTGGGCCCTGCCGTTACCGACAGGATACCCAAAATAACTAAGGTGATAATCAATTCAACCAAAGTAAAGCCACGCAATCGTTGCTTACACGTATATTTCATTGTTAATGAATTAACACTCATCCAATACGATATTAACTACTGGTGGATTATCTTTACTCGTTGCTGGTGTGTACTCAACACGGCAATTATCGGTTACAACATAACTATTAGGGAAGATAGTAACTATTGTGGTTTCACTATCACCATCGACCAGATTGAAATCAGCACCATTTACATTTGAAGCAACAGCAGTCACATCTGCAAAATCAATATCTAAGAATTTCTCAAATGCTTCAATGGTACCAACAGGGTAGCCATAATGAAGTGCTACGCCTTCCACTTCTGGGGTTACATTGGCGTCGTCATATGCATAATTTTGCACGTTTGCGATTATCGCTTTACCATTGACTATATTCATCCCACTGCGAATAGAGCCTTGAACGCCCTCAAGTGTTGATGCATTAGCATCTCCCTGCAGATTCAAAAAGCGAGGAGCTGCAACAACGGCCAAAATACCTAAAATGACGATTACGATTATCAGTTCTACTAAAGTAAAACCTGCTTGTTTATTCACTATGTTACTGTTCATTGATTGCGTTTTCATAAGTAAGCCTCTTTGTTATTACTTAAGATTTAAAAATCTGTACTTTGCCTGTTACAGGAAAATACGAAAATCCACTGGTGCCAACGTGTGGTTCACCATCTATTGGAATATTTTTCGCATCTAAAGAATGAGTTAAATAGTAAATACATTGCAGCTTATCTGCGTTATACCTCACTAAAAACATTGAATCTTTAACTACTGACGCGTCACTACTTAGGGTATTGCTTGGCGCGTCTTGTAAAACTACATTCAGCACCTGTTGGCATTTGGTACAACTCATCGCTAATGCCTGCGTGTTCTCTTGCTCTGTATCATCACTTGTTGGCGTGCCTAAACTGCCATCAACACCAACAACTACACCTCCATAATTTATATGCGTAACAAACTGCGAAACCCCATTTCCAGATGGTCTCGCGTCCAGCTCCCATTGCCCCCTAATTAAACCAACAGCACTGGCAAAACCACCAGCAACGGCATCAATATTTGAACGATGGGCTCGCTCCTTAATATCTAAAAACTGCGGTACAGCAACACTCATTACAATCGCCAATAAAATAACCACAAGCACAAGTTCCAAAAGCGAAAAACCAGCCATATGGCGCACTCTACCCAGCATTACTAACCACCTTTAATTGCTGACATCATGTTCCACATCGGCATAAAAATACCCAATGCCAAAATAAGCACCATAACAGCCACTATCACGGTTAAAATAGGCTCTATCTTGGCGGTTAAACTGCGTAAATCGTAATCAACTTCTCGCTCATAATAATCGGCAGCTTCTTGCAAAAGTTCATCTACTCGGCCCGTTTCTTCACCAACAGCCACCATTTGTAGCACTAACTGGGAAAAAAGCTCGCTACTCCTTGAGGCCCTTAACAGGCTGTCACCTTTTTCTATATCTTGACGAATATTTAAAATTGCTCGCTCCATATAACTGTTATCAACCGCTTTTGCAGTCAACGATAGTCCTGTAGTCATAGGTACACCCGAGCGCAATACCATAGCTAAACTTTGGCTGTACCTTGCAAGTAATGAGCGATGAATAATGTTTCCCACTATAGGAATTTTTAATTTGTAGTGGTCCCAGTTATATAACCCCTGCTCGGTTGCCAAATAGCGCCGCCAAGCGATCACACTGCCAATAAGAATGAGTAATAAAAGCCACCAGTAATTAACGAAGAAGTAACTTGTTGCCACCAAAATTTGGGTCATTAATGGTAGTTCTGCATCAAATTTCGCGAACATGGTGGCAAACACCGGGATCACAAATATATTTAAAATCACCATTGCAACTAATAATGCAGCAATAACAAAAGTGGGATAGCGCATTGCGGCCTTTATGCGTTTGCGCGTTTCTTGTTCTTTCTCAAAATAACTAGCGAGTTGGTGAAAAGCATCTTCTAATCGCCCTGAGCCTTCGCCCACCAAAACCATTGCGATAGTTAATCTGCTAAATACTTTATTGTGCATGGTCATGGCACTGGAAAGATCCCGACCTTGCTCTAGTTGTTTGATTATGTCTGTTAAAACTAGCTTAAACTCTTTATTCTGTGTGGTATCAGCTAACCCCACCATGGCACGAATAATCGGTATACCCGCTTTGAGCAACGAATACATTTGCCGAGAAAACATAATCATGTCTGCAAGGTTTATTTTTTCTTTAAATAACTGGCCTAGCGGTAGGTTAATATCGCTTTCTCTATCAATTTGGGTAATCGATATCGGCGTAAATTGGCGTTTTAACAAGCTATCGGCGACACCGGCTTGACTAGCAGCTTCAAGTTGCCCCTTAATTAAAATGCCTTTTTGGTCTTTAGCTTGATAGTTATAAAGGTGCATCATCACCTCCTACCATTTCAGGAATATATTCAGCCACTTTAAATACTTCATCTAAAGTGGTTATCCCCTGCTTGGCATACCCTAACGCCATGGTAGATAACGGCGCAAAGTAAGGGTTGTTCTTGGCAGCCCGAGCAAAACCTTGAGTGTCATTTTGACGAAGACACTCCATCATGGCTTCATCCATTTCGAGTAACTCAAAAACACCGACCCGACCTTTGTAACCTGAGTGATTACACGCGGTACACCCCTTACCATAAAAAAATTCGGTTTTGTCTACATTAACATTTAAATACTTTAACCAGCTTGCCTCTTGAGCATCGGGTGTATATGTATGCTTGCAATTTTGACATACCCGCCTAACTAAACGCTGAGCAATAATGGCTCTTAGTGAGCTGGCAACTAAATAGGCTGGCGCTCCCATATCAATTAACCGCATTGCACTGGTTATTGCGTCATTAGTATGCAGAGTTGAAAGCACTAAATGCCCTGTTAATGCGCCCCGCAGGCCTATATCAACCGTTTCTTTATCACGCATTTCCCCCACCATTAGAATGTCAGGGTCTTGACGTAGCGCGGTTCTTAAAATACTGGCAAAACTAAGCCCTATTTTATTTTTAATTTGCACTTGGTTTATCCGGCCAATACGATACTCCACCGGATCTTCTACAGTTATTATTTTATTTTCTGGCTGATTTAGCTCACTTAACGCCCCATATAAAGTGGTTGTTTTACCTGAACCTGTAGGCCCTGTTACCAAAATCATGCCATGAGGACGCTTTAAGATTGAGCGAAACCGCTTTAGCAACGCTGCTGGCATACCCGTTTCATCTAATGATAATAGCCCTGCAGATTGATCTAATAGCCGCATTACAACCGACTCACCATATTGCACCGGCATAGTAGACAAACGCACATCAATGCTATGTGTATGCACTTTAATATTAAAACGGCCATCTTGCGGTAAGCGTTTTTCTGATATATCTAAACCAGACATTAACTTAAGCCGCAGCACTAATGCTGAGGCTATTTTAACTTGATTGAGTACATGCTCCTGCAACACTCCGTCGACGCGTTGACGAATCCGTAACATACCTTCATCTGGTTCAATATGGATGTCTGATGCTCTGACTTGTACAGCATCTTCAAAAATCGATTGTAATAGCTTCACTACGGTAGCATCAGAGGATTCATCACCTAACGAATTTAAATCAAACTCTTCTACATCTTCGTACTCTTCATGTAACTGCTCGGCAAAGCTGGTAATTTCTTCTGTCCGCCGGTAAACGTTATCAAAAGCAGTCATGATCTGACTTTCTTGCACTACCGCTAAATCAATTCGCTTTGGCGCTAAAATTGGTGCGAGTTGATCAAGCCCTCTTAAATCGGCCGGATCACTCATCCCCACAAGTACTGAGTCACCATTATCTTCTATAACGAGCGCTCTATAGCGGCGCGCCATTACTTCAGAAAGCAACTTGGATACTTCAGGTGAGATTTTGCGTTGCGAAATATCTAAAAAGGGAACTTTTAATTGCTGAGCTAAAAACCTTAGTAATTGTGGCTCACTAATAAACTCAAGAGCAATTAACGTTGCACCTAGCTTACGCCCGGTTGCAGCCTGCACGTTTAACGCTTCACTCAATTGCGCTTCAGTGATCATGTTTTCTTCAACTAATAAATCACCTAACCTTAGACGTAGACTGGGTCTCATGACACACCTCCTAAGGTCTGCAAACGTTGCTTTGCATGTTTTAACACTGCAGGGTTTAAGTTACCCACTTCGATTGCAGCTAGGTAATAACGTTTCGCCGAGAGGTAATCACCTTGTGCATCTTTAGAAGTCGCCATAGCTAACCACCATTTACCTTGCTGAGGCTGTAACTGTGTTAATTGCTCAAAGCAAACCAATGCACGAGTATGATCACCTAACTGCTGCGCAGCAGTGCCTTTAAGCGCCCAATATTGCGCATCACCTTGGCTATCAAAATCATCGCTTAATAATTGTTGTACCACTGAATATTGCTTGCGCGTAATATAAATTTTACTAAGCTGCACTCGCCACTCGAGTACTTGCGAGTCAAACGCAATGCCATGTTCTAAAATACTTTGCGCGGATAAAATATCTTGCTGCTGAAAATAAGTTGCTGCGAGTAAACTTCTTGCAGCTATATTCCCTTTATCTCGATTAAGAATTTGGCTTAAATCATCTATGCCTTCCTGATATAAACCAAATTCGAGGGCTTGCTTAGCTTGGCGCAGTAGCTCAGCTATTTGCTGTTGCTCTGTTCGTTGCTGAGTCACTTTTTTAACCTGAAAACTACTTTGTTTATTGGCACTAGGCACTGTATTTGGCTCAACCGTGATAGCTGCAACCATGGGTTTTTCAGCTACAAACGGCTCTTTGGTGTCCGTTTTTACCGCTGCGACTTCTTCAATAATGGGTTCTACTTTAGCAACTGGTTTAATTACATCAGAGTTACTCACCACAGGAGCATTAATTAACACTGGCGTGTTATTTTGCTCAGCCTCTTTTGAGCTTTGAGCTTTGGTAACTAGATCCATTCGTTCTGGTAATTGAGCAGCATCATCACTTGCTGTAGGTAAATAAATATAGCTCAATACAACCACTAACAAGGCAATGGCGATTATTAGTAGCTTTTTAATAACACCATGCGAATCATAAACAGGGTCTACTACAACTGTACCTTGCTCATTTAACGAAGTTGTTGGCTGTCGCTGCTCAATATTTTTAAGCATAGAATTAATGACACTCATAGCCATTGCCTCCACGCCCAAATTATCATAATGGCAATAGCCGATAGACTCACCACTGCAATATTCCAACCATTGATGTAATTATTCACGGTGCAATCTTCGGTGTCTTTTACCGCAAGCTTTATGTGCCGGCTACTTACTGCGGTGAGCCCTTCACCGTAAGCTTGCAGCAAGGTTTTATGACATAAGATATTTACTAACCGAGGAATACCACGACTTGCTTGCGCTATTTTTAAGCCTAATTGCTTGGTAAATAGCGGTGCACCTTTAAAACCTGCGACCTGTAATCGATGATTAATATAGTAAATTACTTCGCCGCTAGTCATTGGTCTTAGCTGGTAAGAAAAGCTAATACGCTGGCGTAATTGGCGAACCCGTGTATGCGCTAGTTTTTCGTCTAATTCGGGCTGCCCAAACAGCACCACTTGAATCAGTTTTTCGCTTTCAGTTTCAATATTGGTAAATAGTCGTAACGCTTCAAGAGCATCCCAGCTTAGGCTTTGCGCCTCATCTATCAGTAAAACAACTTTTTTGCCTTCTTTTTGTAACGCTAATAAATGATGATTGATCAACTGACTTAGTGCTTGCTGATCTAATTGTTTATCAACGTCCATACCTAGCTCTACAGCGAGTGCCCAGCGTAGCTCATCTGGGCTTAAATATGAGTTAGGTAGATAAGCAACGGTGTAATCATGCTCAATTTGATTAAGTAATTTACGGCACAATAAAGTTTTACCCGTGCCGACCTCTCCTGCTACCTTAATAAACCCCTCTCCCATTTCAAGTGCAGTAATAAGCACCTGCATTGCTTCATTATGCGGTGCAAGCGCACAGAAAAACTCGGTGTTAGGGGTTAAGGTGAAAGGCATTTCACTTAAATTAAAAAAGCTCAAATACATAGCTAGTTCTCATACCAAGTATTAAGTAGTTGGCGGCTGCGTGTTTGCTGTTTTTTCCACGTATCTGGCATTACAACTGTTGGCTTTAGCAATATAACGAGCTCTTTCTTTTCTTGGCGTTTACTAATACTTTTAAATAAATTACCAAATAAGGGGATATCACCTAATACCGGTGTTTTAGACTCTTCATCGGTGGTTATCGTTTGCATTAAGCCACCAATCACAACAATTTCACCGCTTTGCGCACGAATTACCGTGTCTGATTCCCTAATGTTGCTTTGTGCTAACGGTAAAATAAACTCATCATTATTAAGGGTAATGACCTTTTGTTGCTCTTCAGTTTGAGTGACGGAGGGGTGAACATGTAAGATCACTGAGCCGTATTTGTCTATTTGTGGGGTTACATCGAGGGCAATCCCTGAAAAGAAAGGAGTTAGGTCAATTTCTGGGGTTGTTGTGGTGGCATTCCCTGTTACAGTGGTACTTGAAACATTCGTAACAAAATACTCATCTTGACCTACTTTAATGACCGCTTTTTGGTTATTAGTCGCAGTCACTCGGGGGTTTGAAAGCATCTGTACATCGCCCTGAGTTTCTAATAAGCTAATCACCCCAGTAAAGTCTGCGTTATTAATAACTAAGTTTGATACACCACCTAGAGCGGCCGTAATACTATTACTAATTTGCCCTGCTGCAGTGGTCGCGAACGACAGACTTGTACTGCCAATTGAACCCGCAATTTCGTTCCAATTAACACCTTGCTGGTATTCATCTTTAAGCGTGACTTCGACTATTTTGGCTTCTAAAATCACTTGTCGCTGTAAGTTTTCTTGGGTTTGCCGCAAAAAGTCCTTTAGCTGCATTATTTCACTCGGTAATGCATTAACCGTTACTAAGCTGGCTTGTGGGCTGGCGATAACATAGCGCCCATCACCGGTGCCAATCAAGGATTTTAAAGCCAGCTCTAGATCTTTCCAAAAGTCATTACTGTTAGTGGTTTGAATACGCGAACCGTTAAGTTCAATATTTTGATTATTACCAAACTCACTATCTTGTTGATTATTATTGTTATAGTTATTCGAACTATTGCTTTGATTAGAATTATTATTATCAGCCATTTGGCTCACACCACCAGCAACAACACTTACCGTAGACTGACCACTACGTTTCATCATTAAATAGTTAACAGGTATTGTTTCAGTGCGCATTTTTGCAGGTAGCACCTGTACAACTCGTCCTTCGTGAACAATATCAAGCGGGTACATACGTTTAATTACATTTATTACCTCATCAAAGGTAACATTTTTTAATGTGAGACTAATGGTGCCAGCTACCTCTGGGTGTATAGCAACGCTATATGGCGTATCGTCAGTTAAACCAGCAAAGAAAGCGCGCACTTCTACTTCATTTGCAGCCACTTCAAAACGCTTAACTGCCAACTCTGTATTAAGGCTTTGCTCGCTATCAAATGACGATAATAAGCTTTGCGTAACTTCATCGGGCACTGTCAACGGAGCTACTGTAGTTTGCTGCTCAGGCTGAGCTGTGAGCTCTTGCTCAATATGGGGCTTTATTTCTTTACCTGGAGCAAAACTATGGCAACCACCAAGGTAGATAGGTAACAGCAATAAAATAGTCAGCTGACTAGGTAATTTAATTTTTAATTTCATAATCATATAAATCTAATTTTATTTGCTTATTGTCATTCGCTAACACAACTTGCTTAGAGCTTATGGTTAGCACTTTATAGTCATTTATTTGATCGCCTACGGTATAAATCTGTCCTGAAATAATCGCTTTATAGCGGCCTGACCTTTTAATTATTGATTGCAGCTTGAGGCTACTTTGCTGATTTTTAACTACGCTAGTAGCGAGCAAATTTTGTGGCTTAGTTGGATCGGCCAACTGCTGCGCAACCACGTCTGCTGAGCAAACAAATAACCCAAGCACACTAAAGAGCAATAAATTTTTCATTCGCGCTCACCGTTGCTATATGTATGATTAATTGCGCCCGAGGGTAATCCTCTACTTGATAGTCAAAACGCTGGATTAAGAGTTTTTCTTTACTTTGTTTTAGCGATGCTAAATATTGTTGCAAGTTAAAATACTGTCCCTGTAATGTGAGCACCATTTGATGTTCAAAAAACAGTGTTTTAGCTTCGTTTGCACCAACCTTAGTAACATCGACAGCTTTAGGCTCTAACACTTTAAAACTAACAACCTTAACCTCGGTACTTTCTTTTAATAGCTGCTGCAACATATTAGGAACCCGTTCAGCGCTGACAAAGCCTTTGCTAAATTGGCTCAATTTTTCATCAGCAATAGTCAATTCACTCTTTGCCCGTTCTATTTGAGAGCGTAATTCTTTTGTGTAATCATTACTTAGAGCTTGCTCTAACATCGCTAATTGTGTTCTATTTTGAGTTATTTTTTGTTGTGCTTGAGTGTTAGCTTGGTGCTGTTTATTTGCTTGAATTTGCGTCGGCTCGACAATAAATAGATAGCCTAAATATAAAATAATAAATAACCCAGCAAATAAAATAGCCAATTTTTCTCTTATTTGCAGTGCAGCAAAACGCGCTTGATACTTCACCCAAATAGGCCAACTACGAGAGGATTTTTCAGTTTTCATGGCTGTCCTCCTTAGCTGCAACCTCTGTAGCTACATTAAATTCACTTAAGCCGTTTTTATCTTCAAACTCTAAAACCGAAAACTCTTTACCTGCAAAGTATCTTGATTGTTTTAAACTACTCAACCAAATAGGTAACTGAGCCGATTGACTTGCTTGCCCTTTTAAAGTCACTGTTTGCTCAGAAAACGTTACTTGGGTTAACCAAATACTTGCCACATGGTAACGCGCTAAATCAAGCATCACTTGGCTATAGTCCATACTCGATAAAGTTTGTGCAGCCTCCAAGTAACCAAACACTTGTTGTTTGTGGGCAATTTCTTGTTCCATCTTTTTTAACTGCTTAACAAACTGATCTTTATTTTGTTTCTCATCTAATTTAGCTTTCACAGCTTGTAACTGGGTGCTCATTTCATTTAATGTTAATTCAGTTTGTTGCGCCTCTATTTGGTTAAAGTGAACTGATAACGCAAACCCACCCCAACTTATGGCAATAACAAATAACGCTATGCCCCACAGAGCTAATAAACTTTGCAATGGCATTAAGTCACGACGAGGACGTAGTGATTTTTGGTAAAAATTAATTCTATTCTTCATTGCGCGGCTCTTTACTTTCAGCCATAGATATAGCTGCAGCTAGGGCATAGAAGTACTGACTATCTAAACCCTCTGATAAGGCAAGGTTAGGTTGAAAATCAACAACCTTAACTTGTAATAGCTCTGCAAGCTCAGCTCTGAGTGTTAAAGAAGATAAATCGTCGCATTGCAGCTGAATACTGCGTATAGGGGGCTGCTTAAGCTGACTTTCAAAAAAATCCATCGACCGTTGTACCTCTAAACCTAAAGCGTCAATGAACGCACTATTTTGATCTTTTTCTGTAATGCCTACAAAGCCATTTAGCCGCCTTGCCAATACAAGCTTACCGTCACAAATAATCAATATTCTCGGCTCATGTTCAACATGCTGCACCACCAACATATGCGCATCTTTATCTTTACCAAATAAAGTGAGTAATACCATTTCTTCTGACGTCATTGAGCGTAAAATTGCGTTGGTATCTGCAAAGCTATTAATGAACGGCTGAATCTGTGTTTTATCAGTAATAAACACATTCATTTTATTCGCTTGCATTGGTAATGAGATGGGATAATCAATAAAGTCTGCGATGATATTCTCTGGCGCAACGTTGACAAGGTCTTTCGTAGTCCATGGTAACGACTGCACAATTTCGTCATCTGTCAGGTTAGGTTTTTCCATTTGCACAATTTGATAATAGTGGTGAGGTATCACTAAATTAATCGCACAACGCAGCTTACTAACTTCATTTGTACAAGTTACAATTGCTTTTGTATAATCCCGAGGTTCTGTCACTACAACACTGTGGGTTTTATCGATTTGCCAGTGCCCCTGCAAGCGTTTTAAGCTTACAGCATTCACTGTTTTTGCATATGTAGCTATCCCTATTACACAATTCGAATCTAACCCTTGTTGCAACCAAGGAAATAATGAAAAAATCTTCTTTTTCATATAGCTACTTATGTTGGCTATTGATTTTTTAAGTATCGTATATTTTTACTAGCCCGCAAGTTTTCACATAAGAAAAAAGGAACTTGAATGCATAACTCTTTCACTATTGATGAAAATAGCCCGATACAACAAATAGATAGTACCAAGTTAAAAAAAAGAAATATTTCATTATGCATTAAACGTGATGATCTGCTACACCCGCTCATTAGCGGTAATAAATGGCGAAAACTCAAGTACAACTTAATTGAGATGCAAGCACAAAATAAACAGGAGTTAGTAACGTTTGGTGGCGCTTTTTCAAATCATATCCATGCCTGTGCTGCCGCAGGAAAGCATTTTAACTTAACAACCCATGGCATTATTCGCGGCCCTGAACTTGATCAGCAAAACCCGACCTTACAATTCGCCAAACAATGCGGTATGCAACTGCACCCAGTTACCCGCTTAGAGTATCGTGAGCGACACAATGCTGATTATTTAGCGCAATTACAAACTCGCTTTCCTAATGCCTACCTATTGCCAGAAGGCGGTACAAACACAGCCGCTCTACTTGGTTGTAAAGAGCTTGCGCAGTCATTACCCGTCGCCGACTATGTTATCTGTCCAACGGGGAGCGGAGGCACACTGGCAGGGTTAATTGAAGGCTGCGATAACAGCACACAGGTTTTAGGAGTCGCGGTATTAAAGCAAGCTGAGTATTTAATCGATGAAATAAAATCGCTCAGCCCGGTAGCAGCACAACAGCAAAACTGGCAATTACTCACCCAGTTTCATGGCGGTGGCTATGGCAAGTTTAGCCCTGAACTTTGGCAATTTTGCCTGCAGATGCAAAGCCAACATCAACTCCCGCTCGAGCCGATTTACTCAGGAAAAATGATGCACGCTTTATGGCAGTTAATCGCTCAGGATTATTTTCCTAAAGGCAGTAACATCATTGCCATTCATACCGGTGGCCTGCAAGGATTAAACGGGCTGCGTTATCGTGGCTTAATAACTTGAGTTCATGCACTTAATGAGCTAAAAATCAATTTACCGTGACATTAGTAAACTCTTGCAAAGGTTCGGTAAAGTAAAACCCTTGTGCGCCAAGCACGCCCTGCTTTTTAAGCATATTGAGTTCTTGCTGGGTTTCCACGCCAACACCGTATACGGGTAAGTTCACTCGCTCTGCACTGGCTACAATTTGGCGCACCACTTTTTGCTGCGTTACATTTTTATCAATGTCGTGGATTAAATCATAGCTAAGCTTGAGTCCTTTGATCCCTTTGTAAGGCGCTAATAAAGCGATTTTATCGTGCGATGAAACATTATCAATTGATACTGAGCTCCCCACTGATTTAATTGTACTAAAAGCAAAATTCAATCGCTGTTGATGTTGATAAAAATCCACCTCCGATATCTCAAACTGTAGTTTATCAGCACCTTTTACATTTTTCATTCTCTGTCCAAACCAGCGCCAATAGTCATCAGAAAACCAATTAAATGCGTGTAAGTTAATACTCACGGTTAACGCACTTGTTTCACTTTCTAATAACTTAACAACTTGATCCAATACTGTTTTATCCAATAAAACAATCGCTGAATCATTTTTTAGTTGAGGAATAAATTGCTTAGCAGAAAGCATCCCTAAAGACTTATGACGAACCCGGATCAAAGCTTCATGCTGTAAAATATCACCACTGGCGAACTCAAATAACGGCTGAAAAAACAACATAAATTTCTTTTTGCCAATGTAATCAGCTAAGTTCTCATCGCTATTTGCCAGCACCGTTGAACGCGTATGGTTAAACGGTACCCGATGAGTATGCTGCCATGGGCTTTGTTTTGCTAATGCGAGTGCTGATTTAGTTAGCTGATAAACCACAGTTTGATCGGCACCATCGCGGTAATTACATACGCCTATTTTAATTTCTTTGCGAGATAAGTCACCGCGATAAAGCAAAGAAGCCTGATAAATAATTTGATGCAAGCGCTTAGTGTAAGCATCGATATCAGGTTGAGGTATATTCTCCAAGGTAATTGCCAGCCCACCTGAAGATAACAACTTAACTGATACCCGAGATAACTCTTTAAAGCCTTTGCTCACAATAAGTTTAAAGTGGCTTTCTAAATCAACGTTATCTGGAAATGGCTGTGTCCAATAAAGTAAAGCAAAAAGGTGGTTATGATTATTTTGGATACCGTACATTGCGGTAATTGCAACATCGTCAGCGGAACTTAATTTTCGCTTGGCTGTCAGTACTTTTGTACTATTAATAGCAATATCATTTAGTGCTAATTTAACCACATCTTTAGGCGCTTGTTGGCTGCTTGATACTTTACCACCAGTTAATAATGCAATTGAATCTACACCATCGCGCTGTTTAAATAGCAGTCGCCACCAGCGATAACTCCAAATAGCAGCGCCAATCATCACTAGGTTTAATAAAATAAATAGTGGGCTTTCAACAACCCAAAAAGGCAAATGATAAAGCTTTAAACTAACCGTTTTATATTTAAAGATATCACTCTTTTGGGCCATAAAAGCAGAATAATGAAACGAATCACTGCCTGATTCAAGCATAAAACCATGACTTTCAGCAAGTGCGGCAATGATCTCTTTATCTGCAATTGGTTGCAATTTTAAGTTGTAGATCTGTTTAGCTAATTGGCTCCCAGTGATGTGTACTTTTTGATGCAATATCTCCCCTAAAAAAAGATTAAATACTGTTAGTAAAAGCATAAAAGCAATTACATAAAGACTGAACATCCGCACTTGAGCATTTTTAAATTGAGTCACCATGGCTATTACGCTATTTGTATCAATAGCTAAAGTGTTGTTCAAGATCCTTATAAACACAAGGCTGAGAGCGATGTTTAAATGTTAACGAACATTATAATGAATAAAACCATCGCATTTTTAGCTACCTAAGTCGGAATAAATATTTATAATTTTTAGCGCATCACAATTGCTTCCTAAAAATAACAAAACACTTATGATGTTTCACTTGTTTGTAATTTTTATCTATTTAGTCAACAGTTATCTAAGACAGCAAATATGGTAATGACTTCGAAAGGTTTATTATAATCACTCAGAAGCCATCAATTTTATTGATATTCGTTTAACTCCCCTATATTAAACGTATAAGCTACGGGCTCATCATCAACCGGAAACTCTTAAAACGAGATTTACTAAATAAATACAAGTGATTATCTAACATAAAAGCCACTATACAGACAGACCTCAAATAAAGACGAGTGCCATATTATGTTTAGTCTTCAGTTAGCAGCGTAATTATTTTCTCTATCGTAAGGTCCTTTTTCTCGCCTCTTGCGAATTTATCATAAGGGTCAACCTCAATATCAACAGGCACACCGAGCACTTCAGCATTTAGCCCCTCACCATTTTTATAGTATTCATTACTAAGTTCATAGGCCCAACCATTAGGTAACATACGAGGGAAGGTATCTGATGTGGCCCCTGCAGTGGGTTCTCCAACCAAAGTAACCTTAGGAAGCGTTGACATAGCAAGCGCAAAACTCTCGCCTGCACTGAAAGTACCATTTGACGTTAGTAAGTAGATATCATTTTGATAGTATGGTCTGCTATCAGGTTCCGCATAAACAGTAACTAGTTCATGAAGGCTACCAGCATAAAAAGTACTAATATCCCAAACTAAGGTATTACCAGATATAAACCTTTTGATTAATTCCAAGGCTTGAATATCATAGCCGCCTTCATTATCACGAATATCAATTATCAATTTTTGCGTACCATCCAATGCAATAAAAACCTCATCGAGCAAGTTATTAAATGCTTCGTTCGCATAGCTGATATCTTGGCGCTCTAGGTTATCGGTTTCAATAAAATTTACAAAGTGAGGCAGTGACAGATATCCAACTTGAATACCTTCAACATCAATGATCCCCCAGTTTGGGCTAAATGAGTTCAGTGTATTACGTGCAATAAACGCTGGCTGAGTTGCTTTATTTAGGTACTGCGTAATATTTTCTCTAACAAGTACAGTTTGCTCGATAATATAATTCTCAGCAGCTTCGCCTTTCAACTCTAAATCATGCGCTTCTTGTTCCAGTCGTTTTGCAAGTGTTAACTTAGCTTCAAAGCTTATTGGCTCTTCGTCTAAGTTATAATACAAGCGAGTATGACCATCACTCAAAATTTCTAATATTTCACTAATTATATTAATTAACTGCTCTTCGTCATTTCCATGTAACTTAGGAGCGAACACTTCATAGATATGCTCCCAATCAATGTTACGCTCCTTAAAAAAGGCGTAGTGATTTTGCATATCTAGCCAAAACAACTGAAAAATAACTTCGGCATCAAATTCATAGCTGTTACCGGCGATTGTATCTAGTATGCCGTCAGTGCAAACATCTTCAATGTTTTGTATAGATCTATATGAAGCAGGACCACTATCATACGGTCGTTCATAAATAAGTTGGTCTTTATACTTTTGGCTAAAAGAATCAAAAAGTGGCAAGGGGTCTAAAGTAATTATTGGATAACAGAAAGCTCCTGTTACCTGCCAAGTAACAACGGAATCACCGCTGATCTGTTTTATTTCACCATAAATATCCGAATACCAAAGCTCATTTCGCTGCTCTTTGATAATGTCACTTTGATCACTATCAGAGTTACATCCAAGTAAGCTGATACAAAATATGGTGACGACTAATTTAGCAATACATTTGATCATTACAACTTCCTATAAATTGAAATAAGAAGTTATTCTAATATTCAAAGCACTCTCGGTTTGTCACTTTAATGTCAGAGTTTCGTAATGCCTATTCGACAAAACAACTAGACAAATCAATAGTCAAACAAGCGCCACCAAACTGGCTTTTACTTATTTTTACATTCGCATCATGGCTAGACAAAATTTCTTTTACGATTGCAAGCCCTAGACCCACACCATGGCGCTTACCTGTCCTACTTTCATCAACGGTATAAAAGGGTTGAAAAACTAACTCTCGTTTGCCCTTGGCAATTCCTATTCCATCATCCTCAACTGTCAACAGCAAACGTCTACCTTGCCTAAGTAGTGACACATGAATCTGCTCTACAGCGTACTTATCCGCGTTAACAACTAAATTATGTATAACTCTTTTGATACCAGCGTTATCTACTCGCGCAAATATAGATTGTTGGACATCCAAAATAATAGGATGGTTACAGTACTTTTCTATAGACTTCGCATAGTTTTGAAGTGAATTGCTCAAATTAATTTCAGTAAAATTCAAAGATGAAGAAAACTGCTCTACTTTACTATATTCTAATATTTCATGGACTAAAGTATCCAGTTCGTCACATTCCTCAAATAACTCGTAAATAAGCTTTTCATTATTTGAGGACTTATCTAACAGCTCAAGCTTCAGTTGCAATCGAAAAATAGGGGTTTTTAGTTCGTGAGAAATTGCTCTTATCATATGCCTTTGCTGAGCAAACAAGCGCTCCAACTTCTCTGCCATGTGGTTGAAAGTTTCATTTACACGTCCAATAGCGAAAAGTCCAGTATCAGCACGCCCCGATAATTGGCCCTTTGCAATTAGTTTGCTTGCAAGCTCTAATCTAAAAAGTCTGTATTGCAGCCAAAGTGTATGCAATAAAAAAAGAAATAATATTAAACCCAAAGGCAGCCCATATTGAATAAAAAACAGAATGGTCTCGACATTATCTTTCACTCTAAATGCTGAAAATTGAATTAACTCATTCCCCTGTATTTTTGCTGTAACAGCTTGCAAATTCCCATCATGAACATTTTCTACAAGTATAGTTTGCGTCTGTTCTGAAGCTGGGGTACTAATAGTTTTAACAGTTAGGTTGCTTTGCTCCGAGATTCGCTTTAGCAAAGCAAGCCATTGTTCATTGCTCAGTGCTGGGCGAGCTGCATCTAAAGCATAAATGTAGGCTCTATAGTCTAATTCCACATCTTGCTTCAATTCAGTAGAAAAATAATCCGTAGCAAGTGAAGTTAAAAGGGGATTAATCGTTAAAAATATCAAAATGAAAATTAAGCTCTTTACCCCAAAGCGTATTAACAACATTCGGTTTCCTTGCTATTGACAATAATGTACCCCTTCCCCCTAACTGTAATGAGGTGGCGATAAGGTATATTATCCCCAATGACTTTGCGTATTTTCATTATTTTATTGTCAATTGTGCGATCTAATCCATCAAATTCCCTGCCATATAATTGCCGAGAAATATCATCGCGACTAATTATAGAATCTACATGTGAAGCTAAAAAATAGAAGAGATCAAATTCACTATCCGACATCTCAAGTTTGATATCGGATTGGCTTACAACTCTGGTGAGCAAATTAAATTTAAACGGCCCAACATTGAGTATATGATCCAATTTTCTTTTACTCTCAACTCCTTGAGCTAATCTGAGCAACTTGCGAAATCTAGCCAATATAATTCGAGGATTAACCGGCTTTTGAATAAAGTCATCAGCCCCCATTTCCAGTAAGGTGATCTCATCGATGTCGTCATTACTAGCCGTTAAGATAATCACTTTACCAAAATACTTATTCTGTAAAGCACGACACACCTCAAAGCCATCCACTTCGGGAAGCATCAAATCTAATAGGACAAAATCAGGTTGATGTAACAGCACATACTCTAAGCCACTAGAACCGCTATATATCGTGTTAACCAAAAAGCCATGCTTTTCAAAAAAACTCTTAAGCAATGCTGCAAGTTCTGGATTGTCTTCAATAATAGTCAATGACTTAGAAATAAATGTATTCCTTTACTTAATGCCTACGATGGTATTCATCTTTTGTTTTAGACACAATTTTACGCTTTCTTTAATATTGCCTTGAGATTCATCATGAGGCAAATTTTGATTTAATATTCTAAAAGCACAATTTAGTCTGCAAACTATTATTAAACTATCAGTTATATTATTAAATTAAATGATTTTCAGGTTAAGCTGGAGATTTAAAAAATGTTTAATCCCCCTGCTTATTCTTGTTTGCGTAATAACAAAAAAAACCTTTAAACTTAATATTTAAAGAGGCTTTCATTAATAATTACCACATTATTTCATAAGTACTAATAAAATTATAAATACTTATGAAATTGAAAAAGCCACTAAACAGTGGCTTCAAAGGATTTTTTAAACATTTTTACTTTTGTCTTTGGTTAGAACGGGATATCGTCATCAAAATCGATAGGTGGTTCCATTGGATTTGATGCGCCGCCTTGCGGAGCACTTTGTGGCTTAGGTGCAAAACCACCTTGCGCTTGTCCACCACCTTGTGGAGCATAGCCGCCGCCACCTTGGTATTGATTACTTTGCTGTGGTGCTGCAGCTGGTTGCTGACGAGCTGCTGGCGCTTGTTGTGGCGCTGGTGCATACCCGCCGCTTTGCTGTGCTGCACTTTGCTGCTGAGCATACCCACCACCTTGTTGTGGTGCGCTTTGCTGCGGTGCGCTCTGTTGTTGGCCGTAACCACCTTGAGATTGACCACCGTGGCTTTGCTGTTGGCCACCTTGGTAACCGCCACTTTGTTGGTCGCCACCACGGGCACCTAACATTTGCATTTGACCAGTGAAACCATCCACTACGATTTCAGTGGTGAATTTCTCTTGGCCTTGTTGGTCAGTCCATTTACGGGTTTGAAGTTTGCCTTCAACGTAAATTTGTGAACCTTTACGGCAATATTCACCAACAATTTCAGCTAACTTGCCAAAAAACACAACACGGTGCCATTCTGTTTTATCAACCATTTGACCGGTGTTTTTGTCTTTATAGCTATCTGACGTAGCTAGAGTAATATTCGCTACACCATTGCCGTTAGGCATATAACGTACTTCTGGATCTTGACCTAAATTACCAACCAAGATTACTTTGTTCACACCGCGTGCCATGGACCTTTCTCCTATAAACGTTATATTAAACCAGCCACTTTGCGGGCTTGGTCTAGGTCAAATTCTTTATCATCAATCTTTAAATAACTGCGATTTTCATCACAGACTACTGTTGCTTCAATTACGCCTGGTAAAGCAACTAAACGAGAAGCAAGGGTTTGCGCTTGCTGCTCGTTACTTAATTCTGTCATTAAGCTTATCATTTTACTGCGTGGCGGGACTTGCATATTCCACGCAAGGATAAGCCATATTACCCCAACAACTGCGGCTGCGGCAAACACTGCTTGCGGTGTTGTTGATTGCGCAACGTAACCGCCTAAAATACCACCTAAAAATGCACCAAAAAATTGTCCTGACGAAAACACTCCCATCGCCGAGCCTTTTTGGCTAGCAGGTGCTAAGCGCGATACTAATGCCGGCATCGTCGCTTCTAAAAAGTTAAAGGCAACAAAATACGCCAGCATACACATCGCCATGCCGATGATTGAGTCAACACCAATTGCCATTGCCAACATACTTAGAGCGAGCACTGCGATAGAGCCAACAAATGCCTGTTTCTCTTTTTCTTTGCGGATCGCAATGATCATCACTGGCGCCATTAATAAAAATGCCAGTAATAAAACGGGAATATATACTTGCCAATGCGCTTGTGCTGCTAAACCTTTGGCAATTAACTGCCCTGGTAAGGCGACAAAAATCGTCGTCAAGGTCAAATGTAATAGCATCACCCCTAAATCTAAACGTGCTAATTGCGGGTGCTTAATGAGTTTTTTAATATCGCTAACGCTTGCTAAGGTATCGCCTTTGGGGGCTTTGCTAACCGCTTTGGGGACCAAAAACAACACAATAAAAATACCCGCAACAGCCAAAATAGCAGTTAACCAGAACACTCCAGCAAGACCCCACGCTGCGGCAACCATTGGACCAAGTAACATAGCAATAGCAAAGCTCATGCCTATGCTCATACCAATCACGGCCATCACTTTTGGTCGTTGCTCATCGCGGCTCAAATCAGAAGCAAAAGCTAATAACGAGCTGGCAATTGCGCCCATCCCTTGTAATGCTCGCCCTAACGTGACCATTTGCATTGAATCAGCCGTGGCAGCAATCACCGAACCGATGGCAAAAACAGTTAAACCGCCAACAATGACTTTTTTACGGCCAATTTTATCCGATAACCAGCCCATGGGAATTTGTAACACAGCTTGTGTTAAACCATAGGCGCCAATCGCAAAACCAATCCATATAGGTGAAAATCCTGATAATTCTTGCCCATAAATAGCCAATACTGGCATCAACATAAATAGGCCAAGCATACGAAATGCAAACACACTCGCTAAGGAAACTGCGGCGCGTTTTTCTCGTGAATTGAGTGAAGAAGCTGTCATGATTCGCGTGTTCTTGCTGTCTATTAAAATTTGAGCAGGGATTCTACCACAAGCTTACAGAGAAATAATCGTCCCAATGCGATGATTTTTCATTGATCAAGGATTAATCTTCGCACGTATTATGAGATACTCAGTAAATCAATTTGGTAATGAAACGAGATAGCATGGAAAACATTGAAGTCCGAGGCGCCCGCACGCACAATTTAAAAGACATCAGCCTAACCATTCCCCGTGATAAATTAATTGTTATCACCGGTCTATCTGGTTCGGGTAAATCGTCTTTAGCATTTGATACCTTATATGCAGAAGGGCAGCGTCGGTATGTAGAATCTTTATCGGCCTATGCCAGACAATTTTTATCTTTAATGGAAAAACCGGATGTTGATCATATTGAAGGGTTGTCGCCGGCAATTTCAATTGAACAAAAATCAACGTCACATAATCCCCGCTCCACCGTTGGCACCATTACCGAAATATATGATTACCTGCGCTTAATGTTTGCCCGTGTCGGTGAACCGCGTTGCCCTACTCACGATTTGCCACTCGCTGCACAAACTGTTAGCCAAATGGTCGACACTGTGCTGGCGTTCCCAGAGGGCAGCAAGCTGATGTTGCTAGCCCCTGTTGTGAAAGAGCGCAAAGGTGAGCACGTTAAGTTGTTAGAGCAACTAGCCAGCCAAGGTTATATTCGCGCCCGTATTGACGGGGAAGTATGCGACCTTTCTGATCCACCGACTTTAGAACTACATAAAAAACACACTATTGAAGTCGTGGTCGATCGTTTTAAAGTGAAAGATGGCTTACAACAGCGTTTAGCCGAATCGTTTGAAACCGCGTTAGAGCTGTCAGCCGGTGTAGCAACTATTGCATCGATGGATGACGCAAACGCCGAAGAGCTGCTGCTCTCCGCCAACTTCGCTTGCCCAACGTGTGGCTACGCCATGACCGAACTTGAACCTCGGTTATTCTCATTTAATAATCCGGCAGGCGCATGCCAAAGTTGTGATGGTTTAGGAGTTCGTCAGTATTTCGACCCAAATCGAGTGATTCAAAACCCAGAGCTTAGTTTATCTGGCGGTGCCATAAAAGGCTGGGATAAACGCAGTTTTTACTATTTCCAGATGCTACAAGCCGTTGCTGAGCACTATAAATTTGATTTAGAAATGCCATTTCAGGAACTATCTAAAGATGCTAAAAAAATCATTTTAGAAGGTTCTGGCGATACAAAAATTGCTTTTAACTACCGCAACGACCGTGGCGACCTGATCACTCGTAACCATGAGTTTGAAGGCGTGTTAAATAACATGAACCGCCGCTATCGTGAGACAGAATCAAATTCCGTGCGCGAAGAGCTGTCTAAATATCAAACCAGCCAAGCTTGCCCAAGTTGTAAAGGGTCGCGCCTACGCCAAGAAGCGCGCAGTGTATTTATCGGTCAGACTAACTTACCCGCTATCACCAGTATGAGTATTGGTGAAGCCATGAGCTTTTTTGAGCAACTAAGCTTAACGGGCCAAAAAGGCCAGATAGCTGAGAAAATCTTAAAAGAAATTCGCGACCGTTTATCGTTTTTGATCAACGTAGGGCTAAATTATCTCTCTTTAGAGCGCAGTGCTGATACTTTATCTGGCGGTGAGGCTCAACGTATTCGCTTAGCCAGCCAAATTGGCGCAGGCTTAGTAGGCGTAATGTATGTACTTGATGAACCATCGATTGGTTTGCATCAACGTGATAATGACCGTTTACTACAAACGCTGATCCATCTACGCGACTTAGGTAATACCGTGATTGTGGTAGAGCACGACGAAGATGCCATACGTGCCGCCGATCATATTATTGATATAGGCCCTGGAGCTGGCGTGCATGGCGGTTATATCATTGCCCAAGGTACTCGTGATGACATTTTAGCTAGCGAAGAGTCAGTAACAGGGCAATTTTTATCTGGCCGACGCAAAATTGAAGTTCCCAAAGAGCGTCATAAAATCAACGATAAGTGGTTAGAGCTGTTTGGCGCTAGCGGTAATAACTTAAAAAATGTCGATTTAAAAATACCTTTTGGTTTAATGACCTGTATTACTGGCGTATCAGGCTCTGGTAAGTCAACGCTTATCAACGATACCTTATTCAAACTTGCTCATACCGAACTAAACGGAGCGACCACCGCCGAAGCCGCACCGTACAAATCAATTAGCGGCCTTGAGCATTTTGATAAAGTCATCGATATTGACCAAAGCCCGATTGGCCGTACCCCACGCTCAAACCCAGCCACATATACCGGTATTTTTACTGGCATTCGTGAACTGTTTGTAGGCACGCAGGAATCTCGCTCTCGTGGTTACAAAGTCGGTCGCTTTAGCTTTAATGTAAAAGGTGGCCGCTGTGAAGCTTGCCAAGGCGATGGCGTGATCAAAGTCGAAATGCACTTTTTACCTGATGTATATGTGCCATGTGATGTCTGTAAAGGGCAACGTTATAACCGTGAAACGTTAGAAGTGCAGTATAAAGGCAAAAACATCCATCAAGTATTAGAAATGACGGTGGAAGACGCACACGACTATTTTGATAAAATACCCGCCATTGCGCGTAAACTAAAAACCTTAATGGATGTGGGCCTGTCTTATATTCGCTTAGGCCAAGCCGCGACAACGCTCTCTGGTGGTGAAGCTCAACGGGTTAAACTCGCCCGCGAGTTATCTAAACGTGACACAGGTAAAACCTTATACATTTTAGATGAACCAACCACAGGCTTGCACTTTGCTGATATTGAACAATTATTAGTAGTACTGCATCGCCTGCGTGACCACGGTAATACGATTGTGGTTATTGAGCATAATCTTGATGTAATAAAAACAGCCGATTGGATCATTGATCTAGGTCCCGAAGGTGGTGCTGGCGGCGGTGAGATCCTCATTGCAGGCACGCCGGATGAAGTAGCCGAATGTGAGCGTTCACATACTGGCCACTATTTAAAACCCCTATTATCAAAATAGGGTTTTCGCTTTATGTACTAAGGTTGGCCGGTGTTAAGATACATAAAAATTGCCAGATGGCGTGCAAACAAACAGCTGAGGCAACAACAGCAAAATTTGCAACCTCATAAACTGCGCTTTTATGAGCAAGGTAAAGCTATTTGGTTTAATCTTAACACCGCGCAAAAGCTCTACTTATTGGCGTTAATCTGCCTAATCATCTTTCAAAGTGGTTGGCTATGCGCCAGTATCACTATCGTAGCGCTTACTATTGAGTTTTGGCCAAAGTTCAATAAGCTCTGGCATTCACTTGCTGGCAAAGCACTTATACTTATTTTCTATGCCAGTATCGCCAACTTTGTACTGGCCAATGCCAGTGGTATTGTGAATAATGTAACTCATGTTTCAGCAACACATTTTAATTACACCCACAATTTTGCCACGCTACTTTATTTACCACCCTGGGCGTTGGGCATCTCTCTATCGACATTACTATTATTACAATTGATATTGCCGTTCTATATTTTTATGCTCTTAATCATCAAACCGTTTGGTTCACAGCGGGTAAAGTTTATTAGCCAAAGCTATTCACCTTTACTTACAGCTTCTATACGGTTTTTTTTATCAACGATTGTAATAATCAATCTAATGTCTTTTGTTGATGACAAAGATACCGGTGCCGTTTTTGATGACATAGTAAGCAACTTCGTCAGCAGCAAGCAGCTCTCAAGTCGAGCACTAACAAAGCAACAAGAAGTTGAAGTTGTAGAAGAGCTCAGCCAAAAAATACATGGGCAACTACCAAGTGAAAATATTACCCAAACACCTTCCACACTGCCAGTAACTCCGACGGAAGAAGATGAAACCACTCAATCCGTACGATTATTCTTTAACACCAAAGGTTACTTTGAACGCAGCAAACGGTTAATTGCTATGTTTGCTTACACCTACGAAGCAGACCAATACTCCCGTTGCAAAAAATCTGACGACAGTAAATCGATTGAGATTAACGACTACGAAATTGTTGAAATTGCACCAGATAACAGCAAACCTTACGGTTACAGCTTTACGGTAAAAGCATGCCAATCGCCGGGCATTAAAGCGCCATAGCGGGCTACGGGCTACGGGCTACGGGCTACGGAAAATACTAAAGTCAGTTAATTAAAGTCAAACCTGTTTTTTAATTTGGCAATTACTTTGAGTTAATAGGTGGAAGCTGAGCTTTATATAATAAGCATGTTTATATCCCGCGAGCTAAATAGCTTGTTATCTGATGCTTTTAAGTTCAATCCCTGCAATACGAGTTATCAATTCATCGAGAAAGGACAAATCCACTATTTCGCCGTTACTAAATAGTCGGTAATCCGACTCCAAACCTGCCAACAATTCTCTTGCCTCAGCAACACCTTTAAAAAACTCGCTACTGCGTAAAATACACACCAAGAGATCATCTTGCAGCGCAATGCGCTGCTTTATTTCATGTAGACCTTGTCCTAAATAAGACTTGAGCGTCTTTAAATCAGAAGAAGATATACGTCCATTTTCGAACTTTAACGTAATTTTGAAGTATTCCATGAACTTAATCTCATAACGATTGCACTTAACACTTGAATTTAAATAAGATTAAAGCTGCTGCTTCGAGCCTAAATTTGTATATAACAGCAACAAAAAAGCCAGATATTCCGTTGTAGTTGGAACCATCTGGCTTTATATGATTAGTTATTAGCAAGCGTTACGGACGTGGAATAAATCCTAACGCGTTGTAAACAGACTTTAAGGTTATCTCTGCACGTGCGCTGGCTTTTTCAGCACCGGTTTTCATGATGTTGTTGAGCAATGCTTGATCTTCACGTATCTCTTTAAAGCGCGCTTGGATTGGCTCGATCATGCTCACTACTGCGTCAGCGGTGTCTTTTTTCAGATGGCCATACATTTTATCTTCGTATTCAGGCACTAACTCTTCAATTGAGCGCTTAGTTGCAACAGACATAAGTGTTAGTAAGTTTGATACGCCTGGTTTTTCAGTGCGATCAAAATAAATACGCGCTTGCTCGTCTGAATCGGTTACTGCTTTTTTAAGCTTTTTCTCGATCTTTTTTGGTTCGTCTAACATCATGATAAAACCATTTGGGTTTTCATCTGATTTAGACATTTTTTTCAGTGGATCTTGCAGGCTCATTACGCGCGCACCAAACTCTGGAATGTAAGGTTCTGGGATCGTGAAAACTTCACCATATAAGTTATTAAAGCGCGTTGCGATATCGCGTGTTAGTTCAAGGTGCTGCTTTTGATCATCACCTACTGGTACTTGCGCCGCTTGATAAAGTAAAATATCAGCTGCTTGTAATACCGGATAAGCAAACAAACCAACGTTTACGTTGCTGGTGTTCTTTGCTGACTTATCTTTAAACTGGGTCATGCGGTTAAGCTCCCCCATTTGCGCATAACAGTTTAGTACCCAACCTAGCTGTGCATGTTCAGGCACTTGCGACTGCACAAATAAAGCAGCTTTATCTGGATCAATACCACATGCAACATACAAAGCTATACCATCTAATACACGGGTTTTTAAAAGCTCTGGATCTTGGCGTAACGTAATCGCGTGCAAATCAGCTAACATAAAGTGACTATCATACTCTTCCTGTAGCTTTACCCACTGGTTAATAGCGCCAACATAGTTGCCTATTGTCATTCCACCGGTTGGCTGCATGCCACTTAACACTACTGGTTTACTCATGATGTTCCTTTATATTACAAAAATAAAAAATGCTAAAATTAAAAAATCGCTTAACGCTGGGTAAGAACAGGTATTATATCTAAGAAATTCTCACAGAGGTACTGTGGATTCAAATCAGCAAGATTTTCACCTTGGTTATAACCATAATTAACGGCAAGTACGTCTATATGTGCCGCTTGCGCCGCTAAGATATCACTTTTTGAGTCACCAATCATAATTGCTTGACTCACTGGTACATTTAATTGCTGACAAGCAAATAAAAGAGGCTCTGGTGAAGGCTTTTTGGCCATGTCATCACCACACACTATCACCTCAAAATGACTTCTTAAAGCGAGCTTATCAAGTAGCTTTTCAGTAAAGCAGCGGGCTTTGTTAGTGATCAACGCTTTTGGTATACCACGTAACGCCGCAAGGCCTGTTTCTACGTGTTGATAAAGCACACTGTATTCACCTACTTGTTGCTCATAATGATCATAAAAAAGCGCAATTGCTTTATCTGCTAATGCTGGATCTAGGTGTTCACTGACTTTCATGTCGCCACTGAGGCCTCGCTTAACCAGCATTTCAATGCCGTTACCAACCCAGCTTTGTACCAACCCCTGACTTACAATTGGAAAAGCTAAATCAGATAAAGTCAGATTCATCGCTATATATAAATCATAAACACTATCAACTAAAGTACCATCAAGATCAAATAAAGCGGCTTCATACTTCATTATTTTACACCCTCTAACTGGGCACGCATTTGCTCAATTACTTGTTGGTAATCTGGCTGATTAAAAATAGCAGAGCCGGCAACAAACATGTCAGCACCGGCTTGAGCCGCCGCCGCAATATTATCGACTTTAATACCACCATCTACTTCTAAACGAATAGCACGACCTGAATCATCAATTATTTTCCGTGCTTGGCGTAGTTTTTCCAAAGTATGAGGAATAAAACTTTGACCGCCAAAACCTGGATTAACCGACATTAATAAAATCACATCAAGCTTATCAATCACATGTTCTAAATAGCTTAAACTCGTCGCAGGGTTAAAGACTAAACCAGCTTGGCAACCATGATCTTTGATCAGCTGCAAAGTGCGATCAATATGTTCACTCGCTTCAGGATGAAAAGTAATGATTGAAGCACCAGCATCAGCAAATTGCGGTATTAAACTATCGACCGGTTTAACCATTAAATGCACATCAATAGGCGCAGTAATACCATAATCACGCAGCGCTTTGCACACCATAGGCCCAATTGTTAAGTTTGGCACATAGTGATTATCCATCACATCAAAATGAACTACATCTGCACCAGAAGCTAAAACACGCTCAACATCTTCGCCCAAACGGGCAAAATCAGCAGATAAAATAGACGGGGCGATAAGGTACTTTTGTAGTGTTTCTAACATAAACAATCCTTAGTGATATTAAAAATGCGCAAAATAGCAAGGCCATTAATTGCCATAATGTAACCTAAATCAAGCTATTCCCCAAGAATCCCAGTTAATTAAAGCTTTAACTCTATTTGAAGTTTTGCAACGGTTATATTTTAAACAGCCAAATATAAACATTATTTTTACCTTAACCTTTTAATTTTATTAATTTTTTATATTTGTTAAGGATAAATTAAGTTTGTTATTTGAGCATTTTTTATGTATGCTCTAGTGAGTAACACTATTATGGACTTAGTAAAATGCGTGCTTTTAAAATCGGGATCTTAACTGCGGCTGCTATAACTATCGGTACACTAAGCTACTTTTCAAAAAGTGATAATACACTTATCGCAGCTAACGATTGCGAATGTAGCTCAGGCCATTTAAAAATTAATAATGCAGTGCAATGTATGAAGGTCGAACAAGAATCAAGTTGGATGTCATGGATCACTGGTGATAGTCGCAGTGCACAATTTCATTATTTAGATTTACTTGAATTATTAACCAGCTCAGACGAACCACAAAAAGCGCGTTCACTTAGCCCTAGGTTTTAATAAAATGCGGCAACTGATCAGCGCTATACAAAGTGTTGTTGCGGCATTTTTTGGCGTGCAATCTGAACACAAGCGTCACGCTGACTTTAAACAACACTCGCCTACCAGTATTATTATCATCGCTATTATTTTATTTATATCTTTTGTAACCGCTATCTATGGCGTGGTGACTTGGGTGCTAAGTACATAGCCATCAACTCATTGACTTTATTGCGCGAACCACCTTTTGGGCTAATCGTCCGCTTAACTTGAATTTCAGCTAACGTTGCTTGGCTATATATTTTACGTGTCCATACAGTGTCATGATTGGAGATCAATACCGGTGTTTTGTTTTCAAATGCCGCTTGCTCAGCTAAATTAGCTAGATTCGCCTGATCATCTAAATTAAAGCCACCCTTAGCATAAGAGGTAAACGACGCCGTTTTACTCAAAGGCACATAAGGTGGATCGCAATAGATCACTGCGTTATCGGGTACTAATTTAAATACATCGTCATAACCTAAACAAGTAAACGTGGCTTGTTGCGCTTTTTCGGCAAAAAAGTACATTTCTTTTTCAGGAAAATACGGACGTTTATACTTACCGAACGGAACATTAAAAATTCCTTTCAGGTTATAGCGGCATAAACCGTTGTAGCCGTGGCGATTCATATATAAAAATAAAATCGCTCGCTCGTAGATGTCATTACTTTGATTAAACTGTACGCGATAATCATAATATGCGTCAGGCTGGTTGTTTAAATCAACAAACAGCTTTTTAGCATCGCTGATGAATTCATCTGGAGAATTTTTTAATTCGTTATACAAGTTAATGAGATCAGCATTAATATCATTAAGAATATAATCTTTAAAATCTGTGTTTAAAAATACCGAGCCAGCACCTACAAACGGTTCAACTAAGGTATCAGCGTGTTTGCTCGCTTCATTTAAGCGCGCGCTAATATCTTCAACTAAGCTGTATTTTCCGCCAGCCCATTTAAGGAAGGCTCTGGTCTTTTTCTGCATCGGCTCTTTACTTCAAACTGGTGTGCCGCGATTT
The DNA here is from genome assembly GCF_014164315.1 of Pseudoalteromonas sp. SG44-1. NCBI lineage: Bacteria > Pseudomonadati > Pseudomonadota > Gammaproteobacteria > Alteromonadales > Pseudoalteromonadaceae > Pseudoalteromonas > Pseudoalteromonas sp. SG44-1. The sequence goes on along the minus strand of NZ_JACJEW010000004.1, from coordinate 94,987 downwards.
TACACTAAACAGTGTAAATTTACTGATCTAGTAACGCGATTTCTTGTTTTATTTTACTGATTTTTTTATAAAACGGCTGATTTTTACGCACCGCTTCAGGTAGGCTTGCTAGCACTTCGCGAGCCGCATTTAAGTTATCAAAGCTGCCATAGGTTACCACCCACCACATTTTATCGTTGCGGCGTGTTTGATAGACTTTACCAAGTACTTGCAGCGACTGTTTAGCAACAAACTGCTCTGCGATTGTTTGCTGAGTTACCGCTAGTAACTGGATCACGACCTTACTATCCGGCTGTTGTAGATACCAAGCATTATCTGCTGGCATAATTTGCTGCACTTGAGGAACAGGCTCTACCACAGTGGGTTCTTCAGCTAAGCTAGTCGTGATATCAACAGGCTCTGCAACTGGCGCTAAACTATCTAGTATTGCCGCAACATTATTTTCCTGAGTAGGATTATCAATAAGCGGATTGTCTTGCTCTGGTTGATCTTGTTGAGCAGCTGATTGAGCATCTGCAGCTTCTACTTGTGAGGAATCTATTGTCACCGCAGGTTCTGTTACAGCTTGCTTTAAAGTATCGACTGCGATTGCCGTCGCCACTGGAGTTTCAGGTTGTGGCTGATAAAAATCCTGCCACCAACGGGTCATATCAGATTTATATAAAAAGCCAATGATGAGTAACATAATAATCACTAGCAGCGTTATTAAATGTACTCGCCAAGATACTTTATCAGTGACTACAACCTTAGCTGTATGCTGTGTTGGTTGCCACGCTAACAATAAACTCGGATTACCGTGTGCTTCGCGCAAAAAGGTTTGAAATACCGGGTCTTCATCATAAGGTAAATCATTAAAATAGCACTTCATCAACTGTTTACTTTCTGCTATAGAAAGTGCTTCGAGATGAATTTCAACAGCGCTTTTAAATTGCCCCACTGATTGCGATGCCAGTAAGACATATAAAGTAGTAGGACTATGCTTGGCAAGCGTTGTTAACTCTTCGACCATTTCTTCAGATAAATGCCGTCCACCATCTAACACCCATAAACATGGACCACAGTTTTGCTGTTTAGCTAGTTGGTAAAAATTTTCTGACAGGCTTAGGTTTTGATCAATTAACGGCGAGCGGAAGCTTTGTTCCAGTAACTCACTCATCAATTGCATATCACTCATACGCGCACTAAGCTGCACAAATGACTTATTAAAATCACTGTATTTATCAGTAATGAAGGTTTCGAGAAGATAACTTTTACCAAGTCCAGAAGGACCCAGTAAGACAATTAAATTTTGCCCATATTCAAACTGTAGGGCAATCCGATCAACCAAAGCCGCACGGCTAGGTAAGATTTGCGATTGCATTAGCGCCCTATTAAATTTCGGACCTGTTGATCTGATACATCATCAACCAACGCGCATTGACCAAACGCAGTAGGAAGAATAAAACGGATCGTGCCTTTTTTATTCTTTTTATCTTTACGCATATGATGAAGGAAATGTTCAGCAGTCATCACATCAGGGATCTCACTAGGCAAATTATATTGTGCTATTAAGGTAACGATCCTTGCAACTTCTTGTGCACTTAAATCACCACGAGTATGAGCTAGCTGTGCAGCTAATACCATGCCAGTGGCAACAGCTTCACCATGTAGCCATTGGCCGTATCCCATTTGCGCTTCGATAGCATGCGCAAAGGTATGGCCTAAATTAAGTAACGCTCGTAGTCCTGCTTCTTTTTCATCCTGAGCGACAATCAGTGCTTTAATTTCACAACAACGAAAAATCACATGCTGAATGGTTTCTTCATCCAAAGCCTGTAATTGCGCGGTGTTGTTTTCTAGAAAAGTAAATAATTCTGTATCGTAAATTAAGCCATATTTAATAACTTCAGCCATACCGGCTGCAAATTCACGAGCAGGAAGTGTATGCAATGATTGAGTATCAATAAACACGGCTTGCGGCTGATAAAAAGCCCCAATCATGTTTTTACCCAAAGGATGGTTAACCGCCGTTTTACCGCCAACTGATGAATCAACTTGCGATAATAAGGTAGTGGGTACTTGAATAAACGGTACCCCGCGTTGATAGCAGGCCGCAACAAAACCAGTCAGATCACCGACCACACCACCACCAAGGGCGATTAAGCAAGTATCTCTGCCGCAATTGTTTTCAAGCAAAAATGCCGAGATTTTCTCAAACCATTCCAGTGATTTATATTGCTCACCATCAGGAATAATAAAACTTAGCGGATTTAAATCAGCTAATAACTCCATTGCATCGCTTAAGTACAAAGGTGCAATGGTGTCATTAGTGATAATGATAGGTCGACAATCACCAATATGATGATGCAGCCTGTCAGTCTGTTGAAGAGCAGATTGACCAATATAAATAGGATAACTTCGCTCGTCTAAATTAACTGTTAATTCAAGCATCGCTAGTATCCTTTCTTATTGGTATTTAAAAATCTAATTTCTCGATGATTTGATTAGCGACAACTTTAGCGCTTTGCTCATCAGTGCGTACAACAAAATCAGCTACTTCTTTATACAACGGTTCGCGTTCTTCAGCTAAGCGCTCTAATACATCACGAGGTGCTTCTTCTGTTTGCAGTAATGGGCGACGCTTGTCGCGCTGCGTGCGTGCAACTTGCTTTTCGATAGGTGTCTCTAGGTATACAACAATACCACGAGCCGAAAGCTTGTTTCGTACTTCTTTACTCATCACAGAACCACCACCAGTTGCAAGTACAATACCTTGCATTTCTGTTAGATCGCCAATGACAGATTCTTCACGAAGTCGAAAGCCTTCTTCACCTTCAAGATCGAACACCCAGGCAATATCTGCACCGGTACGGCGTTCGATTTCTTGATCAGAATCGACAAATTCAAGGTGCAATTGATCTGCAATGTGACGACCAATTGTGCTTTTGCCAGCCCCCATAGGGCCAACTAGAAATATATTACGTTTTTCAGCCATATCTTTTAGTACAAACGAACTCTAAAATTTGAAATAAAACCCCGCCTAACGACCTGGCCCCAAAATTAAGGAGGGGATTATCTCAGTAATTGATTGGGTATTTCAAGTCAATTAGAACAAAAAGCCAATTAACGAGCAATTAAAGTCAATAATTGCCCATTGTGTAAGAATAAATCAGTGTAAATTACTCTATTTGGATTTTCGGAGTAACGAAAATCAGCAATTCTTTCTTTTCATTAAACTCACTAGTGCTTCTAAACAGCACTCCTAGGTAAGGAATATCACCTAATAATGGTACTTTTTTAACTGAGTTAATGATTTGCTGCTGGAATATACCACCAAGTACCACGGTTTGACCATTCTCAACCAGTACTTGGGTTTGAATTTCTTGGGTATCAATTGCAACTGCAGGACCAGTTCCAGTTTGTACCGTATCACCTCGGGTATCTTGGGTAATGATTAAATCCAAGATAACTTTATTATCTGGGGTGATGTGTGGTGTTACCTCAAGACTCAATACTGCCTTTTTAAAGCTAACAGTTGTAGCACCACTTGAAGCAGATTCAACATACGGTATTTCGGTACCTTGTTCAATACGTGCTTTTTTCTGGTTGGCAGTCGTAATGCGCGGACTTGCGATAATTTCACCACGGTTTTCTTCTTCAAGCGCGGTTAGCTCTAAATCAAGTAACGTGCCATTTGCTAATTTAGCAACGTGCATACCAATACTGCCAGCGGCACCTGTGATAGGCAAGTTTACATTAAGGCGATCAGAAATACTTGGAATGGTGCCGTTAGAAATCGTATTAGCACCTTCTAAGGTACCTGAAATACCATCAGTGCCTTGTTGATCACTAAACCCCCAACGTACTCCTAAGTCTTCTTTTACGTTATCACGTACAGTAACCATACGTGCCTCAATAATAACTTGTCTAACCGCTATATCCAAAGTTTCGACCATACGGCGAACACTTGCAATGCTTTTAACGGTGTCTTTAATTAACAAGGTATTGGTACGTTTATCAACGGATACACTGCCGCGAGCACTAATAATGCTGTTAGTGTCGGTTTTCAGTAAATCAGCAAACTCTTCCGCTTTAGCATAATTCAAACGAATATATTCACTATAAAGCGGCTCTAAGTCTTCAACTTGTTGTTTGGCTTTTAGATCTTTCGCTTCGCGGGCGGCAAGCTCTTCAGATGGTGCCACCATTAATATAGAGCCATCCATACGCTTATCTAAACCTTTAACGCGTAATACCACGTCAAGAGCTTGATCCCAAGGCACACCATCTAAACGCAGAGTTATGTTGCCACTGACTGAGTCACTGGTTACTAGGTTGAAATCATTATAGCCGGCAATAATTTGCAATACGGCACGCACAGAGATGTCTTGAAAGTTTAGGGTCATTGGGCGACCTTGGTATTCTTTACCACCTTCTAAATATGAACGTTGCGATTCATCTTTTTCAACTGTAAGTGTAAGAATATTTTCAATTTGTTGATAAGTGAATTTAAACGCGGCATTAGGGGATATCACTACCCTACTCATATTATTTTCTTTAAATGTCTCAATTGAGCTCACTACAGTGCCAAAATCTAGCACATCTAGCTCATATAATAAGTCATCTAAAATATCGGTATGATGAAACTCAGCAATAATTTTACCGCCACTTTCATGCACATCAATCGCAGCTTGAGTATCTTGTAAAAAGACTAAGACTCGCGCTTCACCTTTTTCACCGCGACGAAAATCAATAGACTGGATTGAGTTAATGTAATTGCCCGTCACTTCTTTAGCGGTATTAGCATCTTGTTGTGACGTGATAGGATTATCGGAAACGTGTAATGAAACAAGGTTATTGTTCACCGTTGTTTGGTAAATTTTTAAACGCTCTAAATGAACAGTGACAATCAAGTTACCATCAACAGCTACACTATTAACTTTTTCAATACCTGCTTGGTTGATTTGTACTTCACTTAAACCTTGTTCAACACTAGCTGCATTAAAGCGCATTTCAATACGGGCCGGGTTATTAAATACCTGAACTTTTGGCTCTTCAGTCAGCTCTTCATCAAATACCAGCTGTAACTGTGTTTCTCCAGCTATTAGCGGGCTATAACGAACATCATACAATAGCGGCGTAGCCATTGCTGATTGCGTGATAAAAAGGGCAATAACAACAAACAAAGCCTGCTGAATGCGATTACTCCAAGATACTCCCTTATGCATTTTAATTTTACCTTTTTTATTTTTAACTAGTGCCATTGGATCCCGCCTCTAACATTTCCAGCTTCGTCAGGCGCTCTTTCCAACAACCAGACCCGTCGGGTATTAATTCTAACAATTCTATATAATCACTTTTAACATCTTGTACAACACCATGATACAAACCAATATGATTACCGATAGTAACTCGGTGTAAAGTATCATCTGCAGCTTTAATTAATGCCCATGTTTGGCCACCAGAACCCAGCGTGCCTTTCATTGCTAGGTTATCCAACGGATATTTCTCTAATACTTCACGCGTACGATCAGGATCAGGGTGTAAGCAGTTTTTAACTTGGATCATGTTATTTTGAATAATTTCTGGTTGCGGCGCAACAAAAGGACTACGTAGTTGCTGTGCATTGTATTCAAAGTGCTCAAATTGGGTCAGTTTTGGAATAGCCTCTACCTTAGGTGTAGTGCTGGCTTTTACCTGATCAATAAATTCTTTTTGCTCAGAAGTATCATCGTTACATGCGCTCACCAAAATACCGCTGAGTAAAACAAAGGCTAGTTTTTTCATTTTTTAGCCCCTACTTTCTTCACGCCGCCTTCATAGCGGTAAGTTTTGGCAACCACGCTAAATGTCAGTTTGCCTGAGTCTGAACTATTAATTGAAAAGTCATGCAAACTTACTATACGAGGAAGTTGCGCCACTTTACCAACAAAATCACCAAACTCATGGTAGCTACCTATTACTTCAATTTTAATCGGTAACTCAGTATAAAATTCTTTTTCCACTTCTGGTAACCAGCCAATTTTAAGAAAGGTTAAGCCACTGGTCGTGCCCACATAAGATAAATCATCAAGTAAGCCTGGTGTTTCGTTTGAAGTCGGTAAGCGCTTTAGTAGTAAAGAAAACTTTTCTTCCATTTCAACCATTTGTTGACGGTAAATTTCTAGATTACTGGCCACAGCATATTTCACTCGATAGGTACTGCGTAACTCAACTTCTTTACTAACTGCATTGTGGTAGCTATCTATTTCATCTGAAACCAATAAGCTGTAACTAAAAAACAGCACCAAGGCAGCTACAAAAGTACAGCAAATAACCTTGACAACTATTGGCCAATCGCCGATATTTTCAAGCTCAATTTCGTTCCATTCAATCTCTGTTAACGCTTTGATATCAAGGTTCATTATTTAACCTCTCCAATCTTATCAAAGGGTTTTACATAAAATTCCATATTAAAATCACTCAATAAACGAGACGATTTCTCCCCTGCAATAATGCCTTGCATTGTCGGCTTTTCGAGCAGATAGGAGTTTTGTACTTGGCGCAACATGTTTGACAAATAATTATTTGATTCGCTACGCCCAACCACATGAATTGCACTACCACGGCGCTCTAACTTAGTTAGATAAACACCCGTTGGTACAATTTTGGCAACTTCATCCATAATTTGTGTGCCTAAATTACGACTACTTTGCAGCTCTTCAATTAAGCGCATACGTTGCTGTAAGTTTTCTTTCTTTTTATCTAACTCACGAATTTCACTAATACGCCGATCTAATTGCCCTATTTCAGTTGAAAGGTAATTATTTTTAATATTTTGACCGTCTCGTAAACCACCGTAATAGCTACTCAATAAATACATACTGATAAAACTGCCAAGCACCACGAAAAATAAAATAGTGACAAATTTATTCTGCGATTGTTTTCGCTGCTGTTCGCGCCACGGCAGTAGATTTATATGTGGCATGATGAAAAACTCCTTAATGCCAAACCTGTCGCTATTGCAAATTGAGTACGATGACGCTGTAACACATTGCGATCGACATGGTGGGAAATATCCATATTTTCAAAAGGCTCAGCCACTATGGTATGAATACCTAGTTCTTCAATTAGCAATCGTTCAAGGCCATCAATCATCGCTGTGCCACCAGTAAGCACAATGTAATCGATTTGATCTTTGCCACTGGTAGTTAAAAACATCTGCACTGCGCGGCGCACTTGCTGTAATAATGAGGTTTGAAATGGTGCCAATACTTCAAACGTGTAGTTAGGCGGAAGATCGCCTGTAGTTTTGCCTATTTCAGCTTCATCAAAACTTTTATTATAATAAGCTACTATGCTGTTAGTGTATTGATCACCACCAAATACTTGGTCTCGGGTGTAAATCGTTTCACCGCCAAGTACCACACTTACCAACATAAGTACCGCACCAATATCGACCACTGCTACACACTTATTAAATGCATCGCTTGGTAATTGCTGATAATACACATCCATTGCGCGACTCAGCGCATAGCTTTCTACATCAACTACTTTTGCTATTAAACCAGCTGATTCTAAGGCACCAACACGGGCTTCAACACTTTCGGTACGCGCAGCTGAAAGCAACACATTCATTTTGGAAGGATCGGCTTCGTTGGTACTGAGCTTTTCAAAATCTAGGCTAACTTCATCTAAAGGATAGGGAATAAGGCTGTCCGCCTCGATTTCTATTTGCGACTCAAGCTCTGCATCGCTAAGCGTAACATCCATAAAAATTACTTTCGTAATGACGGTTTGTCCCGATACAGCCACTGCTGCCGAACGAATTGACTTAGGTAACTTACGCTTTAGCTTAGTAATGATATTACCAATTGCCTCAATATCTTGAATATTGCGCTCAGCCATTGTACCTTTTGGCATTGGCTCAATTGCTAACGCTTCGAGCCTGTAGCCACTGTCCGTTTCATTCAGCAACACCGCTTTTATAGCATGTGAACCGATATCTATCCCTACCATCATCGATGAAGACTTACTCAATAGTTGACTTAGCATGTTCGCAACTTGGCCTTTGTTTTAAGAATAAACAAGTTATAATTTTTATATGAAAAAATACTATTCATTTTTTAATCAATATATACTAGCAGTCTCCGATTCTAATTGGGAGTCCATTTAGGGAAAATATAAGTGATTTTATTGAAACGAACTTTACAATTTTTTATCATCTGCGCGTTTTTAGGGCTCATTACCTTAGTAAGCCTTTATTATTACGTTAAATCTGATATCCCCAGTGTGCAAGTTTTAAAAGACGTGCAATTACAAACTCCTATGCAAGTCTTTTCGAAAGATGGTTTGTTAATCAACCAGTTCGGTGAAAAACGTCGCATTCCAGTGACTATAGAAGAGATCCCACAACCACTCATAAATGCTATTTTAGCTACTGAAGATAACCGCTTTTATGACCATATAGGTATAGATCCTATAGGTATTTTACGTTCAGCGCTCGTATTAATTTCAACTGGTGAGAAAAAACAAGGCGCAAGTACTATAACAATGCAGTTAGCTCGTAACTTCTTCTTAACACGTGAAAAGGCCTATATCCGTAAAGTAAAAGAGATCTTCATTGCGTTACACATTGAGAACTTACTTACCAAGGATGAAATACTCGCTTTATACCTAAATAAAATAGAGTTAGGTAATCGTGCTTTTGGTATCGGAGCCGCTGCACAAGTCTATTATGGAAAGCAACTAAACGAGTTAACTTTAGCGCAAATGGCAATGATTGCAGGCTTACCAAAAGCGCCGTCAGCTTTAAATCCGATCAGAAACCCAGTTCGCGCCAAGGCACGCCGTAATGTGGTACTCAGACGTATGCTCGATGAAGGTTATATCTCTCAAGCAGACTACAACCAAAGCTCTCAAGAACCAATTACGGCAAAATTTCATGGTGCCGAAATAGACTTATATGCGCCTTATATATCTGAAATGGTGCGTGCAGAAATGGTCGCTCGTTATGGCTACGAAAAAGCCTATAATACCGGCTTTAAAGTTTACACCAGTGTTGAATCTGACGTACAAGCCGCAGCGCAAAAAGCACTCGTTGATAATCTTCATGCATACGATATGCGCCATGGCTATCGTGGCCCAGAGCAGCAACTGTGGGATTTTGAAACGCAACCTGCCCTAAGTTCTAGTGAAATTTTAGCAAAGCTAAAACCGGTAAAAGAAATTGCCCCGTTATTAACAGCAGCAGTTTTGTCTGTAGCAGATCAAACGGCAACAGTGTTATTAAAAAGTGGTGAGCAAGCCACTCTAGACTGGGATAATCTCAAATGGGCACGCAAATACATTACGCGTTACCGTCAAGGTTTTCCTCCAAAAACCGCTACCGACATACTCAATCCAGGGGAGCAAATTTGGCTACGTAAAAATGACGATGGTAGTTATCTACTCAGCCAATTGCCTGAAGCGTCAAGTGCATTAGTATCGCTGGATCCGAATGATGGTCGCATTAAAGCGATTGTTGGTGGCTATAGCTTTGAACAAAGCCAATATAACCGAGCCGTGCAAGCAAAACGTCAGGTAGGTTCTAACATTAAGCCGTTTATTTATTCAGCGGCGCTGAATAATGGTTATACCTTAGCGTCTATTTTAAATGATGCACCAATCAATCAATGGGACAAGAGCCTAGGGGTCGCATGGCGACCAAAAAACAGCCCTGCGATATATAACGGCCCAATCCGTATTCGTCGTGCTTTAGCACAATCGAAAAACGTTATTTCGGTGCGCTTACTACGCGGGGTAGGCTTGCAGCGCACAGCTGATCACCTATTAAAATTTGGCTTTCAAAATAATGATATCAATCGCAGTGAATCGCTAGCTTTAGGTAGTGCGTCAATTACTCCTTTAGAACTTGCCCGTGGCATGAGCACATTTGCCAATGGCGGTCATTTGATCACCCCTTATTTCATTAATGAGATTCAAGACTCTGCAGGTAATGTGTTATTTAAAACAGAACCACTATTAGCGTGTGATCCCGTTACTCCTCCGCTAACAACGACTCAATTTGAGTCTACTTCTGAGTTAAATACCAGCCAAGCTGCAAATCATTGTGCGCCGCGCATCATATCTAAACAAAACGCGTTTTTGATAGCCGATGCGATGAATAGCGCAATTTGGGGAGGCGGTAGTTGGGCTCATAAAACGGGTTGGAGTGGCACCGGCTGGCGTGCTCAGGTATTAGATCGTCGCGATCTTTCCGGTAAAACGGGTACTACTAATGACTCTGTCGATACTTGGTTTAGCGGCTTTAACCGTAATGTTATGACCTCGGTCTGGGTTGGATTTGATAATCCAGGTAACCCGCTTGGTCGCTCGACGTATAATAACAACATGGATAATACCCAGATCTCTGGTGCAGAATCTGGTGCTAAAACAGCTCAACCAGCATGGATTGACTTTATGCGAGTAGCACTCAAAGATAAGCCAGAAGCACCAATCGAGCCACCTGAAGGATTAGTGTCGGTACGAATCGATTTAGCAACGGGACTCTTGAGTCAAAAGAACGATTACACTAGTCGCTTTGAATACTTTGAAAAAGGCACCTCGCCCACTAAGTATGTGATGCAGCATGTAGAAAACGTTTTTGAAGAAGAAACTAAAACAGAAGAAGAGCTGTTTTAATATTACTCTATCGCGATATAAAATCGCTGCTACATAAAAAAAGCGCCAATCGGCGCTTTTTTTATTTTACAAACTCAGAGCTCATTTTAAGTTTTGTATTAACCAATATAAATCAGAATGCACGCCTGCTGCGGTAACTTCTTTGCCTGCACCAGGACCTTGGATCACCAACGCATTATCGCTATACCACTGACTGTTGATAACAAAGATATTATCACCTGGAGTTAAGTTAGCTAAGGCATCACCCTGTGTTGCATAAGCCAAACCGACTTTAGCGGTTACTTTGCCATCAGCAATTGTTAACGCACCGGTATAACGCAGTACTTTGTTTTCTTTGCCAGCTAACTGCGCTTTTTCAGCAATAAAGTCATCAAGCAACTGCTTATTAGCTAAAAAAGACTGCCAATCACCTTGCGCTAGTTGCTCTGGCATCAACGGTGTTAAGCCAATCTCATCAAGCTCTAAGGTGAGCCCTAATTCACGCCCTAAAATTAATAGCTTACGCTGCATATCACGCCCAGATAAATCTTCCCGTGGATCAGGCTCGGTGTAACCCATTTTTTGCGCTTGCAACACTAAATCGGAAAACGCCACACTGCCATCATAACTGCTACACAACCACGATAAAGTGCCTGAGAACACGCCTTCAATATGGGTAATACTGTCGCCACTGTTTTGTAAATCAGCTAACGCAAAATTAATTGGTAAACCCGCACCAACACTGGTGTTATAACGCCATAATAAGTTACGTTCAGCTAAATTACGGCGTAAATTTTGATACCAGTCATTATTTGCAGTGCCCGCATATTTATTAGCACTGATCAGGTGACAATCTAAATTTACAAACGCCGGGTAAAGCTTACTAAACGCTTCACTAGCAGTAATATCAATCAGCACTTTGTGTTCGTAATCGAGTTCGCTGATACGTGTCAGTAAATCAGCTTCTTGGTAATCTATTGCTTCGTTTTGCCACTGTGACTGCCATTGCTCAAGCACGATACCACTTGGGCTGAACAACATAGAGCGCGAGCGTAATAAACCAACCAGCTTAACGCTGAAGTGTTGCTGCAAACGATTAAGCTGCTGACTTAGTTGCTCAATAAATACTTCACCAACATTACCAAGGCCAGCAACAATAATGGCAAGCTCTTGGCCTTTGTTAATCAACTTATCATGCAATAAGGTCAACACATCACTATCAATAGATTGATCCGTTAGTAGTAATATGTAGTCTGCGTCTTGATGGCTAAAGCGCGGCACTAAACTTTGCTCACTAAGCACTTGCGTTGCTTGTTCAAATAATTGCGCTACATCATTTCGTGGCGCCACAACAGCGCAACCATGTAAGTTCGACTCAATAATATTAGCGCGCCCTTGCAAATGACTCACCACCTGATGAGTCGCTGCTGCCGGCACTAGTAAGTAGGTATCGCCGTTTTTAATAAAATGATGCAAGCTGTGTTGAATAAGCTGACTTAATTCGCCAATTTCACCGCCACGCAACTGATCAATGCGCAGTAAATCAATATTTTCTAAGGTAGTGATAAAACGCTTAGCTTTGCTGTAACCTTCTTTGACAATTTCTGTCGCGCTAGCTTCGCTGTCGTAACTACTGCGAACGACTAACTTGATATCAGTATTTTTTAATGGCGAGAGAGTTTTAGCATGTAACACTGGGTTGCCCAAACGCGCCAGTAAGTTTGCTTGGCCACGACATACTTTAGAATACTTAATCGCTTTTTTTACTTTACGAGGGTCGGTACTAAACACCCCTTGGGTATCAGTCCAAATTGATACCTGACTAGCATGACAATAACTGCTTAACAAAGTCGCGCTGTAATCACTGCCATTGCGCCCCAAAGTAACGGTATTTGCTTGGCAATCAGCGGCTATAAAACCAGTAACAATATTAATGCAATTGGCTGAAATTAACTCGGCACAGGCTTGTTGATTTTTTTGATGTAATAATTGCCCATCATTAAGGGTAAACAATTGACGAGCATCAACATCTTGAGCTGCAACATTTAACTGTTTTAAATAGCTAGCCAATAATCGTGCCGACCAAACTTCACCGTGAGCAAGCAATGCGGCTTCCTGTAAGCTTTGCTGTTGAGTTTGCTGTGCAATTAAGGCTAGCTCCTGTTCTAATACGTTTAATGCCGTATGTCGCGCTGCTGGACTCAATAACTGCTCGATCAAAGTACGTTGATGATTATCAAGCTGCAATAATATATCACTCACTGCCTGTTGATCACCTTGCTGGTAACTCTGCCATAGCGTAACTAACGTATTGGTAGTTTTACCGGCTGCGGATACCACCACACAATCACCGGCTTCCGTATGGGCTAGAATAATATTTGCTACGGCCTGATAACGCTCTGCAGAACTAAGGCTAGAACCACCAAATTTATGAACTATATTTACCATTTTTTATTACCACAAAGCCGTATGTGCAGGAGTCAGTTTAAATGAGTTTGATTGCTCATCATCTTGTTGTTGAACAGAGGAAGCAATTACTTTTACGCCGTGCTGAGCTTGACCTGGTTTCACTTTATTGAATACACGATCTAAGTCAGCGATTAAATCTTTTACATCTTCAATGCCCACCGAAATACGGATCAGGGTATCACCTACTCCCGCAGCAAGACGAGCAGTTGCCTCCATACCTGCGTGGGTCATAGTTGCAGGGTGACAAATCAAACTCTCAACCCCACCTAATGACTCAGCTAAGCTAAATTCTTCTAAGCTGGTCAAAAATTCTGCAGCATCATTAATATCACCTTTGATATCAAAGCTTACCATGCCACCAAAACCACGTTGCTGCTGTTTAGCGAGTTCATGCTGTGGATGAGATACTAATCCAGGGTAATATACTTGGCTTACATAAGGGGAGTTTTCTAGATATTGGGCAATAATAAAGGCATTTTCTTGATGCTGACGTAAACGAACATTCAAAGTACGTAAACCACGTAACGTTAAGTAGCTATCAAACGGGGCACCGGTAATGCCAATGTTATTAGCCCACCAAGCAAGCTCATCACCCAACTCTTGGGTAGCGGCGATCACCGCACCACCAACAACATCTGAGTGACCGTTAATATATTTAGTGGTCGAATGCACCACAATATCAACACCAAACTCAATTGGGTTTTGCAAAGCAGGTGATAAAAATGTGTTATCGGCACCAACCAACGCACCGCACTGCTTAGCAATCGTGGTGATCGCTTTAATATCGGTTAACCGTAAGATAGGATTACTCGGTGTTTCAATCCAAATTAGCTTTGGTTTTATCTCAAGAATTTTTTGATGATTTTCAGATTTAGTTAAATCTAAAACCACTAACTTTAATAAGCCACGCTTTTCAAGTGAGGTGAATAAGCGGTAACTACCGCCATAGCAATCATGTGGGATCACTAAGGTATCGTCACTGTTTAGCAGCTGAGTAGCTAAATGCACCGCAGCCATGCCCGTTGCAGTGATAATCCCCTTAGCGCCACCTTCAAGCTTAGCGAGCGTTTCAGCGAGTAAATCACGGTTTGGGTTGCCGCTACGGCCATAATCATATTGGCGCTTTTTATCAAAATCAGCAAATGAGTAGGTGGTCGATAAATGAATGGGAGGCACAACCGCGCCGTGATGTTTATCTGCATCAATACCATTGCGTACTGCAATGGTTGCTTTATTCTTTTGACTCATACCGTCACCTAAAATTAAATGGATGTTTAGACGTCTAAAAGGTTAGAGGATCAAATTTAATAAGTCAAAGCATTTATGCGGTTTTAGCCGCAAGATTAGAAGTAAAAACATTTAAGCTGCTAGATGGCTAAAAAACAAGTATTTGACTATCTTTTTTAACACGATAGAATTTCGCCATCTTTGCGCTGCAAAAGGTCGCGCAAACAATTAACAACCTGAGGCAACGATACATCCTATGGCTAAATGGAATGGTGAATATATTCACCCATACGCAGAACACGGGAAAAAATCAGAACAAGTTAAAAAGATCACCGTTTCGATCCCGCTAAATGTATTAAAAGTTTTGACTGATGAGCGTACTCGTCGTCAAATTAATAATCTTCGCCATGCAACAAATAGCGAATTACTTTGTGAAGCATTTTTACACGCATTTACTGGCCAACCACTGCCAAACGATGAAGATTTACGTAAAGATAATCCAGAGAAAGTGCCTGAAGAAGTGAAAAAAATCATGCTTGAGATGGGTCTCGAAGTACCTGTACTCAACGAAGATTAAGTTATCATTTGTATATATTCCTGCTTCAGGAATTGGCTACAAAAAAACCTCAGTAACGTAAGTTACTGAGGTTTTTATTATTGTGCCATTACCAATTGCAGCTAAGCAGCTACTCCATGTAGTTTTCCGGCATATCAATTTGTGCAACACCAGAATCAATTGCCGCTTGCGCTACTGCTTTGGCAATGCGCGGTAATAAACGCGGATCCATCGGTTTTGGAATAATATACTGCGCACCAAATTCAAGTTTCTCAACACCCGCCGCTTTTAATACTTCCGCTGGTACTGGTTCTTTAGCAATGCTACGAATAGCGTCAACCGCAGCAATTTTCATTTCATCATTAATTTTGCTTGCACGCACATCTAGCGCACCACGGAAAATAAATGGGAAACACAGCACGTTGTTAACTTGGTTTGGATAATCTGAACGACCCGTTGCCATGATTAAATCATCGCGAGCACCATGAGCAAGCACTGGAGAGATTTCTGGATCTGGGTTTGAACAGGCAAATACTACAGGTCGATCAGCCATTAGCTTAAGATCGTCAGGAGAAAGTAAATTCGGGCCAGATACACCAACAAATACATCGGCATCAGCAATAACATCTTGCAGTGTGCGCTTATCTGTATTGTTAGCGAATAACTGTTTGTACTCGTTTAAATCATCACGACGAGTATGAATAACGCCTTTACGATCTAACATGTAAATATGTTCACGCAATGCGCCACACTTGATCAGTAGCTCCATACACGCAACCGCTGCGGCACCGGCTCCTAAACAAACGATAATCGCATCTTCGATTTCTTTGCCTTGTACTTCAAGTGCGTTGATCATACCAGCAGCCGTTACAATCGCGGTACCGTGTTGATCGTCGTGGAACACTGGAATACTACAACGCTCGATCAATGCTTTTTCTATTTCAAAACACTCTGGCGCTTTAATGTCTTCTAAGTTAATACCGCCAAACGTATCAGCGATGTTAGCAACTGTATTGATGAAATCTTCGGTGGTATTGTGTTTCACCTCAATATCTATCGAATCTAGACCCGCAAAGCGTTTAAATAATAACGCTTTACCTTCCATAACCGGTTTTGAAGCCAATGGACCTAAGTTACCTAAACCTAAAATAGCGGTGCCGTTAGTAATAACCGCAACCATATTGCCTTTACCAGTGTATTTGTAGGCATTAGCGGGATCAGCAGCTATTTCACGTACCGGTTCTGCAACACCGGGGCTGTATGCGAGTGCAAGATCCTGTACGGTTTCAGCTGGCTTTGTAAGCTCAACGCTAATTTTTCCTGGAACGGGGTGCGAATGGTAATGTAAAGCTTGTTCACGAAAGTCTGACATAACGCGATTTTATCCTGCAAGTAAGTTAAGTTGAAAGTGAGAGTAAGCAGTTCTTATATCTTATAGGGAACGATACCTATATTATAATTAAATTCAAGCAATATCAGGTCTATCCTGTTATATGCTATATCCGTTCATTTTATGCGTTTTGTCAGCATTTTTTGCAAAAAAGCTTCAATTTTCGGCTATAAAAACGCCACAAAGCATCAAAAAACCCATCTTGAAATGCTCATTATGCAACGCTTTAAAGCAAAAATAATGGCCTATGACTAAAAACCATCAAAGTAAGACGTTAACAACATTTAACCGCAAAAGACCTAACTTTACCGACAAAAACGTTTAATTTATCGCTTTAACGAGAATGACAATATAGTCAACAAATCACTATTTGTCTGTTATTTACTCGCTATACTGGATATAAAAGTGGGAAATAGTCACAACATAATGAATGCGTAAAGCTGGAGCACTAGAGCAAGAAATAAAGACTAAAAGGCGGTGTTTTTAATAAATAGCAGGCATAAAAAAAAGCACCCTAAGGTGCTTTTTCCGACAAAACAACAAGAATTACTTGCTGCTAAGTGAACCGAAACGCTTGTTAAAGCGATCAACACGGCCACCTGTGTCTAAAACTTTTTGCTTACCAGTGTAAAACGGGTGACACGCAGAACATACGTCTAAGTGAATGTCTTTACACAGAGTAGAACGAGTTTCGAATTTATTTCCACATGAACATGATGCTGAAATTACTTCGTACTTAGGGTGAATACCTTCTTTCATAGAAACCTCTAGTTAAGGCCGCATCGCTCTCCAAACCCGGAGTCTGGCACCATACGTCGTTAAAACAAATTATTTAGGACGCGTATTCTAAGCAACAACCCCACTTGCTACAAGCTTTAAATGTCGTTTTTGCTAATAAAATGAACAAAAGTTTTAAAGAAGGTATTTGCAGGTAGGTTTTCAGCCATAATTTTAGTACATTAACTCCCTTATTCGTTCTTGTTTGGGTTGTTATGAGTTTTGTTGAAGTTGCTATAAAAGTACCGTTGCATCGCACCTTTGATTATCGCATTCCAGAGCAACTCGATGGTTTATCAGTGATGCCTAAAGTCGGTGCGCGGGTATGGGTGCCATTTGGTAATCAGCGCAAAGTTGCGGTCGTACTGGCGCTAAAAACCAACACCGATGTGCCGGTTAATAAACTTAAAGCAGTGCTTGAAGTGATTGATGATGAAGCCGTTTTATCAGAGCGACATATCGAATTATTGCGTTTTACTGCGCGCTATTATTGCTACCCACTAGGTGAAACAATTCATATCGCCCTGCCTGGCGCGCTGCGTCAAGGACTGTGCCCAGATAAAAGCAGTATTAGTATGGTGGCACTTACTGAAAAAGGCGCTAAATTACCGTCTTTAAAAGCAAAGAGCCAACTAAGCTTACTCAAACAACTGGCAGATTCGGGTAAATCATCACTTACAGAATTAAAAGCGCTGGGGTTTAGTAAAAAAACTATCGACAGCTTACTTAACAAAGAGCTGATCAGCCAAACGATTGAACACGACAACCAATGGCAACAACAACTTCCCACCGTAGGCACTAAGCCGACTCTAAATAAAGAGCAAGCAGTAGCCTGTACCACCATTAATCAAGCGGTCGGTTTCAATAGCTTTTTACTAGAAGGTGTTACTGGCAGTGGTAAAACCGAGGTTTACTTACAATGCCTTGAAGAGGTTTTAAAACGCGGTGAACAAGCACTCGTACTAGTGCCTGAAATTGGCCTTACGCCACAAACGGTTAATCGATTTCGTCGTCGCTTTCCTGATACGCCGATTATGCTGTGGCATTCAGCACTGACCGATAACGAACGCTTACAAACTTGGCGCTTTTGTGAAAAAGCCAGTTGCGCAATTGTGATTGGTACACGTTCGAGTATCTTTTTACCATTTTTAAAGCTTGGTATGATCATTGTTGATGAAGAACATGACGGTTCATTTAAACAACAAGATACCTTACGTTACCATGCCCGTGATTTAGCCGCATACCGCGCTTTTCAACATAAAATACCGCTGATTTTAGGCTCAGCAACCCCGGCGCTCGAAACCTTGCATAAGGCAATTCATAATAAATACCAACTGCTGAGCCTAACGCAACGTGCGCAAACCAGTACCGACAATAAATTTCAGCTGATTGATATGAAAGGCCAGCCGGATCAAGCTGGTATAGCCCATGCCAGTCTTGCCACTATGCGTCAGCATTTAAAACGAGGCAAACAAGTGATGGTATTTCTAAACCGTCGCGGTTTTTCGCCTACCCTGATTTGCCATGAATGTGGTTGGTTAAGTGAGTGCACACGTTGCAGCACTAGTGCGACTTTTCACAAAGCCATCGGCCAGATGATTTGCCATCACTGCGGTGAGCAAGAACGCGTGCCGCATCAGTGTCCAGACTGTGGTAGTACACAAATATTTCCTAACGGCAAAGGCACCGAACAAATAGAAGAGTTTTTAACAACCGAGTTTCCTGATACCCCGATTAGCCGGATTGATCGCGACTCAACGCGTCGTAAAGGCAGTTTAGAAAAAGCCCTAGACGATATAAACCAAGGCGGTGCAAGGATTTTAGTTGGCACCCAAATGCTTGCCAAAGGTCATCACTTTGCTGATGTGAGCTTAGTATTGATCCTTGATGTCGACGGCGGCTTGTACTCGTGCGACTTTCGCGCCACAGAGCATTTAGCACAATTGGTTACTCAGGTGGCTGGCCGTGCTGGGCGCAGTGGCGAACCAGGTCATGTATTATTGCAAACTCACTTTCCCGAACATCCTTTATTACAAGATTTAGTCAATAATGGTTATCAAGATTTCGCCCGTTTTGCACTGCAAGAGCGCGATGACGCACAGCTACCACCAATAACTAATATGGCGATTGTCCGCGCTGAAGGTCACAACATAAAGCAAGTGGTCGATTTTTTAACAGATTTAGTTCCAGTCCAAGGTCTAACTGGTATACAATTGCTAGGTCCGATCCCTGCACCGCTCGAGCGAATTGCGGGGAAATATCGCTTTCAATTGCATATTCAAGCGCTCGAACGCCCTCTATTACACCAATATCTCGCGCAAATGGTAGACTACTTAAGTACCAGTAAATTAGCGCAAAAGGTGCGATGGAGCTTAGATGTAGATCCAATAGATATGATTTAAGGTTAGAAGCCCAATACCACCATGGCACAACACGATTTTATTAATAAAAAACCGGGCAACCGTAATAGCAAAAAAACAGCGCCACCGAAAAAACCATTCCCCGTATTATTAGTACTGGTTACCGTACTACTTGTTGGCGGTTTTAGTTTTGGTTTATGGTATGTCAAAACCAATGCAGATCCAAAGCTGGTTGAACAACAAGCAAACCCAACACCTGCAAAAGTGCAACAAGAGTTGCCTAAACCACGCCCTCCTGAATTCATAAAAGAAATCAAAGAGCATGAAATTCAAGTTGAAGTAAGAGAGCTTGAACAAAAAGGCCCTTATGTAATGCAATGCGGTTCGTTCAGAACCCATGGCCAAGCAGAAACCTTAAAAGCTAAAATCGCATTTGCCGGATTAATCGCCGAAATTCGTGAAACAACCGGCACTAACGGTGTCTGGTATAAAGTGCGTTTAGGTCCTTATAAAACCAAACGTTTAGCCGAAAGTGATAAAAACAAACTAAAGCGTAACAAAATAACTGGTTGCGGAATTTGGAATTGGACTTGATTTTAGCCCATTAACCCATATTAACTCATCATCAATCGCTTTTAACGAGTCGCCCCTGTGACTCGATGATGAGGAATAACATGACCACTATTGTAAGTGTACGTCGCGGCGATAAAGTCGTCATTGGTGGCGATGGCCAAGTTTCACTTGGTAACACCGTAATGAAGGGCAACGCCCGCAAAGTTCGACGCCTTTATAATGGCAAAGTGATCGCCGGTTTTGCTGGCGGCACTGCTGATGCCTTCACCCTGTTCGAACGTTTTGAAAGCAAGCTTGAAATGCACCAAGGCAATCTAACCAAAGCCGCAGTTGAAATGGCTAAGGATTGGCGTAGCGATCGCGCCTTGCGCAAACTCGAAGCATTGCTTGCTGTTGCCGACTCCACAGCCTCACTGATAATTACTGGTAACGGTGATGTTGTGCAGCCTGAAAATGATTTAATTGCCATTGGTAGTGGTGGTAACTTTGCCCAATCAGCTGCAACTGCCCTACTTGAAAACACCGATTTAAGCGCCCGCGAAATTGTTGAAAAAAGCCTGACAATTGCCGGCAACATTTGTGTATTCACAAATAACTTTCAAACCATCGAAGAATTGTAATAGGAACTGCTATGTCTGATATGACTCCCAGAGAAATCGTTCATGAACTTGACCTGCATATAATTGGTCAAGCAAAAGCAAAAAAAGCAGTGGCTATTGCCCTTCGTAATCGCTGGCGCCGCATGCAATTAGATGAAGATCTTCGCGCTGAAGTAACGCCGAAGAATATCCTAATGATCGGTCCAACCGGTGTTGGTAAAACTGAAATTGCCCGTCGTTTAGCAAAACTTGCCAACGCGCCTTTCATTAAAGTCGAAGCGACTAAGTTCACTGAAGTGGGCTATGTTGGTAAAGAAGTTGAAACCATCATTCGCGACTTGGTTGATGTATCAATCAAAATGACCCGTGAACAACAAACTAAAAAATTCAAACATCGCGCAGAAGAAGCTGCCGAAGAACGTATTTTAGATGCACTACTGACTCCAGCTAAAGATTCGTCTGGTGAAAGCCAACGCGATGAAGGCTCTTCAACGCGTCAGATCTTCCGTAAAAAATTACGCGAAGGTCAATTAGACGATAAAGAAATTGATATTGATTTAGCCCAAGCACAACCAAATGTTGAGATCATGGCACCACCTGGTATGGAAGAAATGACCAACCAGCTGCAGGGCATGTTCCAAAATATGGCGGGTGACAAGCGCACTAAACGCAAACTTAAAATTAAAGAAGCGTTTAAATTATTGGTTGAAGAAGAAGCCTCTAAATTAGTAAACCCTGAAGAGCTAAAAGAGCAAGCAATCTTCGCAGCCGAACAAAACGGTATTGTGTTTATCGACGAGATAGACAAAATCTGTAAGCGCGGAGAATCATCAGGTCCAGATGTAAGCCGTGAAGGCGTACAGCGTGACTTACTGCCACTGATTGAGGGCTCAACCGTGAGCACTAAGCATGGCATGGTGAAAACTGACCATATGTTGTTTATTGCCTCTGGCGCATTCCAAATGGCAAAACCATCTGACATGATCCCAGAGCTACAAGGTCGCTTACCTATTCGTGTAGAGCTTGAAGCATTAACCGCTGACGACTTTAAACGTATTTTAACCGAACCACATGCCTCACTGACCGAGCAACAACATGCACTACTTAAAACAGAGCAAGTAAGTGTAGAGTTTAGCGATGACGCCATCGAGCGCATTGCCAAAGCGGCATGGCAAGTTAATGAAAAAACCGAAAACATTGGTGCACGTCGCCTACATACGGTAATGGAAAAACTGATGGAAGAAATTTCCTATGATGCATCAGAGCAAGCTGGCACCAGTTTAGTCATTGATGCCGCCTATGTTGAGAAGCATTTAGGTGCACTGGTGGAAGATGAAGACCTAAGTCGCTTTATTCTTTAATTTTAAAACTAGAACTTAGGGCCCAGGCTCTAAGTTCTTGGTTCTAGGCTCAATACACAGGCATAACAATGAAGCAAGTGATCAAGGTACATCATCATACCGTTAGCAAAACCCTTGATGTCTATTTTGACGATGACACCCACTGTACTTTTAGTAGTGAGTTTTTACGTGTTCATTCACCGTCTGCCGAAGTACAAGGCCATGGTAACGAACAAATGAAATTGGTACTCGGTAAATCGCAGGTTAGCATCAAAAGCATCGAGCCAGTCGGCCACTACGCACTGCGTTTAGACTTTGACGATGGCCACAACAGCGGTTTATTTAGCTGGGCATATTTCAGCCATCTACAAGCCCAACATGACGATTTATGGCAAACCTACCAACAACGCCTCGCAGAACATCAAGCCAATAAAGACAGTGTACCGATCAAGTTTGTACCTTAGCGAGTTTGCGAGTTAAAAGGTTCAAGGTGAAAGTTAGCGCAGCTCGGCGTTAAAGTTAACTATGTCATTCTGGTTGAGTGTAGCGAAGCGTAACGAGAAGGTGCTAGGTAACTAGGTTTTTAATAAGTCCTAAAATAGTATGATTACCGTAAGCTACTTGCAGCTGCATCGACAGACGATGTAAACAAATTTGTTTATTGATTTTAAGTTTGGCCGTTACCGAATTTAAACCGTCAAAGGTAATACTATTGCCTATTGACTGAGTTAAGGCTCATATATGTTAGGGTTGCTTTCTGACTTTAAACTTATGATAAATAAAACCAATAACAAATGATATTACTAAGCATGCCGCAATTAGTTTTACACCTAACATTTCAAGAGGAGACTGACCTTTTGGAAAATAATCAAAATATGAAACACCACTGTTAAAGCATTCACCAAAATTTGGCTCAATAATATCAACAAAACCTGAACAAAATAATGCAGAACCACCATAAGATAATATAAATAATATCAGTAAAATCCAGCTTAAAAGTTTCATTGATACTCTCGTAATCCTAACGAGCCTGTAGAATAACTCGTTTTTAATTTATTGTTATTGATGGTTTAACCATAGCGGAGTTGCTATTTTGATTCAATCGCTTAGTAATATTCATGTTAGATTATCAGTTATTTAAGCATGCCAATACTAAGCGCTAAGTTTCCTTCATTTACTGCTCATTCCCTTCTCTGTGTGCAAAAAAATTTAGTGAATTATTCACAAAGAGGTCAAGAGACGCTGCGTTTTAGAGGTAGGGCCTAAAGGCTGAGGTTGGCGTAGGTCGTGCTTTAGCAGTCAATTCCAATAGTTAATTGATTTTCGCCATAAATGACGACCTACAATGGAGCTAGGCGTATACCCGCAGCTCGTTGCTCAAAACCCGAAGCTTTTCACTCCCTTCTCTTTGTGCAAAAGATCTTTAATTGAAATATTTACAAAGAGGCTCAGAGGCGCGGCGCTTATTTAATTATCCAAACAAAAAAGCCATAACTTTCAAACAACTCAGGGCTGCTTAAAACTTATGGCTTAGCGCTTAAAGCTCAGCTAATTCCTAGAACCTAAATCCTAGAACCTAGCTTCTGTTTTTAAACCTTAAACTTATCTATCGCGGCGTAAAGCACTCTTGCTTGCTCTGATACCTCTTCGCTAGTTTGTGCATTTTTTGATGAATGAGCTGAGGCATCTTCGGCGATATCACGAATACGCACGACGTTTTTATTCACCTCAGAAGCAACTTGGCTTTGCTCGTCAATTGCGGTGGCAATATGCGTGCTCATTTCCATAATAGTTTGCACATCTTCGGTAATAGAGTTCAGTAGTTCACCCGCTTTTGTTGCTTGTGCTGCGCTTTCGCCGCCTTGTGTTCGGCATCGTTGCATTATGCTTACGACTTCTTGAGTACGCCCTTGTAAAATCGAGATAATGCTCTCAATCTCTTTGGTTGACTCTTGAGTACGCTGTGCAAGTGAACGCACTTCATCAGCAACAACAGCAAAGCCACGGCCTTGCTCTCCGGCGCGCGCAGCTTCGATTGCGGCATTGAGTGCTAGTAAATTAGTTTGTTCAGCAATACCACGAATAACATCCAATACTGAGCCAATGGTTTCACCGTCTTTTTCAAGCTGTGATACTACGGTAGTGGCATTACCCAGTGAATCAGATAATTGATTGATCTGCTTAACCGTTGCTTCAACTTCCTTGCGTCCCTGTTGAGCACTTTGATTGGTTGATTCTGCTTTTTTGGCTGCAGCCTCGGTATTATGAGAAATGTCTTGAATGGTAGCTTGCATTTCAGTTGCGGCGGTTGCAACCATATCAGCTTCATGCAACTGCTCTTGCATGCCCGAGCTGGTTGCAGCAGTAGTCTCCGATAAATGATCGGTAGCGATATTTAAAGTTGTTAAAGCTGTATTCACTTCGTAGATCAGTTCTTTAAAATCATTTATGAGACTATTAAAATCGATCGTCATGGTAGTAACTTCGTCTTTACCACTGTGTTCTATAACAAGTCGTAAATCATTGTTGCGACGAATTTCATTGATGGTGTGATACACCCGTTCAATCGGCACGATAATCGAGCGACTTGTAAAGTACACCAAAATCATCACCAGTAAGCTGGCAACAATAAAAATTGCGATAGCAATCATTTGTGCTTGTGCAGCAGTAGACTCAACTTGTTGTTTCGTTGCAGTCGTAATTAAAGTGACTAAATCATCACTTTGTTTAACGCTGTCTCTCATTTTACCAAGTGCACCTGAACCTAAATCCAGACCTAATGCAACTTGCGCATCAACTAACGACTTAAACTTACTTTTATAAATTGCAAGTAAACGTAACAGCTCAGACTGGTCACTTGAAGCCAAGTTTTCGTTGCGAATTTGACGTTCTAGCTGCGATACGCCGTCTTCAAAACGAGTTAAATATTTTAGGTCAAAACGCAGCATAAAATCTTTTTCAGAGCGTCTAAGCTGCAACATCAAAGTGAGTAAATGATAGTTATCTTGCTTATTTAACAGCGTTTCCATTTGATGTACAGCATCTCGTAGTTCGCCATAAAGCGCATCTTTAGGGTGCAAACCAATTTTCTTTTGTAATTTTACAACTTTTTGAAAGTCGTCATTATACTGCTTAGCAAGTGCTACAAATTGCTCGACTTGCGCAGTGGCAATATCAAGCTCGGCTGATAACTGAGCCAACATTTTTATTTTAACCTGTAGCTGCTCATATTCTTGATCGAATAACTCTAAGCTGCCTTCTTGCTTATAAAACAAAAAGTCTTTTTCGTACTTACGCATTGACAGTTCGTGTATATCAAGCTCTTCAGCATACTGAATCGTTTCATTTAGTTTCAGCATAATGCGTGCCTCATAGATAATGACGCACAACATAACGACCATAGCGAGACCAACAACTAATGCATTGACTTGTAAACGACGTTTAATAGTCAAATTTTGGAGTAAACTCATTAACAACAGCCTATAAAATAAATCACTGCAAGATAGTATAGTTAAATAACTAACAATTGGCTTACATTATTATTGTTTTTTACTACAGTGCTTTAAAAAATCCGTTGATTTTGAATTTAACCTACCGAAGCCCACAAATTTTGATGTAATTCCTGTGTGTTATGCCACTGTTTAGCTGCTAACCACTCAACTAATGGCTGTGGATCACTTGGAAAATTAATCTGTTTTTGTGATGTACTATTGAGCCAGTCATCCAACGCATTGGGGTTTAAGTAATTCATTACGTGCGCGGCTTTCATTGCTAATAATGTTTGTGCATTGGCGTCTTGTTCAAACTGCCCTGACAATGGTTTCAATAACAGTTTTTTACCTAATTTTAGTGCTTCGCTAGAGAGCTCAAAACCCGCATTTGCGATCACGCCACTGGCATTGGCTAAATCATTTAAAAAGCCACCACGTGAAGGGGCTCGTAGATGAATATTAGCGGATGAACTATCCTGAGCTTGCGGGTGGTAACAATAAAATTCTTTTTCAGGAAAATCTTGTAAGTAATCAATCACACTTCGCAGTTCTTCAAAAGGTAAATATACCAATACTTTATTGTCAACATTGACCGGATTATCATGTCGATGATGAGCAATAAAAGGAGGGATGATATTTTGTGCGAATGGCTGCCAATGCACGCCTAAATAGGTATCAGCAGGAGCATAATATTTTATTAATGAGCGGCGCAGTAAACTATGGCCAAACATTGGTACTTTGGGTGATAAAAATGCAGCTTGATGACTCATGCCTATTACTGGCACTGCTTGGCGTTTTGCTGCCCATGCAGTGATCGGTTCAAAGTCATTAAACACAAAATCATAACCCGATACATCTAACTGCTTTATGTCTTTTAGTAATCTACATATACGGCTATTTTTCACTGTTTGGTAACTATTGACTTGACCATTTTGAGTAGTAAAAGATAACCCCCGAAAGCTGCGATAATTAGTAAACTCGTCCATATCAAAGTAATTCTGCTGGGCTCGCCCTGAAAACACATAATCTACAGCAATCCCCATTTGCTTAAACGCATTCGCCATCACCCTTGCTCGGGTTATATGACCATTACCGGTCCCTTGAATGCCATAAAGTATTTTCATAAGGTAGCCACTATCAAGATTGCCAATAAACCACAGCTTCCCCCCATCAATGCACCAAGCACTACATCAACAGGAAAATGTACCCCAAGTAACACCCGCGATGCTGCGACCCCCGTTGCCCACAAAAAACATAACTCTGCGAATTGCGGGAAATACTGCGCTAAGATAACGGCAACTAAAAATGCGCCAGCACTGTGCCCTGACGGTAAACTAAATTTATCGCTGGGCGTAATGTATGCGCCTTTTACTAAACAATCACATGGCCGAATTCTGGCAAAACTATTTTTAGCCACGTAATAAATGGGTCGCTCAATTAAAAAGCCCAGCAATAGAGTCATCGCCATAAGCCGTAATTCAGCTTCACTGCTAAGCCAGCCAAAACCAACAGCGATTAATACATAAAGCCCTCCATTGCCTGTTTTTGAGAAACCTAAAGCTGAATTTTTTAACCATTTTGGGGCATTGCCATTAAATAGCATCAAAAACAAACTTTGGTCCAGTTGGACAACTTTTTTTAGCATGTTGTTCTCACTCATTACTTGCTCCTTTAATTGTGCAAACTCTGTACACAATTTCAGCTTAGGCGGTGAAAATAACAATTGAGTGACGCTTTTAAGACACTAATATTGCTTTTCCTGTTTTAGCGCAATAATTGTTTAAAAAGAGCGCAATTTACTGTTATTAAGTCGTTGTTATTGCATTTAAGAAAGGTATACTGAACATCAGCTCACGTATCTTTAGAAAGGATAGAAAAATGGATTACAGCACTTCAGATTTATGCGATCACTTTGCCGATGTGGTCGATGTGCTCGAACCTATGTTTATTAACTTTGGTGGTCGCCACAATTTTAGTGGCCGTATTAAAACCGTCAAATGTTTTGAAAATAATGAACTGATCCGCGACATACTCTCTCAAGACGGCGAAGAATGTGTATTATTAATTGATGGGGGTGGTTCAACTCGTCGCGCATTAATCGATATCGAGCTTGCTGAACTAGCTGTAGAAAATAACTGGCAAGGCATTGTGGTATACGGTGCAGTACGTCATGTTGATGAACTTGAAGAGCTTGATTTAGGTATTCAAGCAATTGCTTCAATCCCTGTTGCAGCAGACAGCACCGGTGCTGGTGAAGACGGCATTGGCGTTAACTTCGCTGGTGTATCATTTTTTGATGACGACTTTATCTATGCAGATAGCACCGGTATTGTATTATCTGGTGAAGAACTTGAACTGGAAATCGTAGAAGAATAACGAGTGTCAAACCACCTACATATCTATGATGAAGCGACTGTAAAAGCTTGGTGTAGCAGTCGCGCTAATGAAAGAAAAGCATGGCAGTCAATAGCCCTACTTGACACTGGTGTTGATCCTTTACAAGCCATGCGCGATGCCGCGCAATTTGGTATTAAGTATGTATTACTAGGTATTTGCGAAGATATCGGGCCACGCGCCAACTTAGGCAATGGTGGTGCCGAAGATGGCTGGCAAGCATTTCTTAAGCGCTTTTTAAATCAACCTGATAACCAATTTTTAGCGAACGAAAAAGTTTTGTTATTAGGCGAAGTCGCGATCAGCGATTTGACTCTTGCGGCGCGCGATTTATCAAACCAAAATCCTCAGCAACTAACACAATTACGCCAGTTATGCGCCCAGCTTGATCAACGTGTTGAGCAAGTGCTGAGCTTAATTTTTGCTGCGGGGTTAGAGCCAATCGTTATTGGCGGTGGCCATAATAACTGCCTTGGTATTATTCGCGCATTAAGCAAGCATAAACAGCGCCCAATAAACGCGATCAACTTTGACCCTCATGCCGATTTCCGTGACTGTGAAGGCCGCCATAGTGGTAATGGTTTTCGCTATGCATATAACGAGCAACACTTAAATAATTATCATGTTATTGGCATGCACGAGCTGAAAAACAATCAAGCAATTATTGATGCTTTAGCTGCTGCCCAATTTAGTTATGATAGCTACCAAGCGCTGCAAGTGAGGCGCGAAAAAACCTTAACTGAAGCATGCCAGCAGGCACTATATAATCTAATTGATGCACCACTTGGGGTTGAAGTGGATCTTGATAGCATTTCATTAATGCCCGTCAGTGCGTATACCAATTGTGGTTTTAGTGTTAGCGATGCCGAGCACTTTGTGCATTTAGCTGCCAGTCAAGTAAACAGCCAATACTTGCATTTATGTGAAGCAGCCCCCAACCAACATCCTAGTGGTATACAGGCCGGAATGAGCGATGCAGGGCAAATAATCACAGCTCTCGTGAATGCTTATTTACAAGCCAAAGCAAACTAAAAAACGATTACGGATGCTCTATTTGCCATTGTTTTAACCAAGAGATCATGCCAACACTGCTCAGTGGATGACTGTAGTAATAACCCTGCGCAGCATAGGCGTTTAAACTTTTTACAAAATTAAGCTGCTCCAGTGTTTCTACCCCTTCGCAAATTACCTTCGCATTTTGTTGGTTATGCATATCAACCATACCACTTATCAAACTACGAACATGGCTTTGATGACTGAAATCAGCTGTTAATGAAGGCGCTATTTTCACATATGCAACGGCTAAATTTGGTAACTTAGCAAGCCAAATAGGGCTATCACCAAGGCCATCCACACAGACTTTAATACCAATGCTATTGATGCGTGCGACCATTGCTTTACCTTGCTCATCTAAACTCATAAACAGATTAAGTGGACACTCGACAATTAAATCGCCAGTTTGTAGTTGATGTTCGATAAAAATGTGATCAAGGAATTCGATAAATTCTTCATTTAGCATTTCAGAGCCAAATAAATTGATACTCAAAGGCATCGTTATGCCTTCCATGCGCAGTGCCATTGCAAGCTCTGCGGCGCGTTCAATAACAAATGTGGCTAATGGATAAGCAAGCCCTGCAACACGTATATCATCAATAAATCGATTAGCCGATAAAATCCCTTGTCTGGGATGTTGCCAACGCAGTAACAACTCTAAAAATTCAATTTTTTCATCGTGATTGCAAATGATGGGTTGGAAGTACAGTTCAAGTTCGCTAGAAAAATCGATATTTGCTAATTCTTGCAAACGCGCTTGCTGTTCTAGTTGCTCTATTCTCATTTGTTGATGGTACACCACCACTTGTTGTTTTGGGTGGCTATCTAAAGCGAGGTAAGCAAACGAAATTAAATTATCAAAGCTATTTTCTTGTTCATCGCAATCAACGAAACTGGCCCGTGCATTGACTTTAATAGTGCAATTAGCCACATTAAACGGCTTCAAGGTGGCCCCTAGTATTTGATTGATTAATTGCTCATGTAGATGTTTTTGCTGCGCTAAATTACATATAAATGCAAAATTAAGGCCACCAAGGTGAGCTAATTTTTGTTCCCCAGCTAAATTAATCACTTCTTCAATAAGCAGTAGTTGCTTAATACGGTTTGCAGACTGCGCTAATAGTAAATCCCCAAAGTCTCGGCCAATATGCTGATTAACCTGAGCAAACCCCTCCAACCGGATAACCACCAACGCAGCTCGTTGTTGATTGTTTTTACGCCAGTCGTAATAACCTTGTCGTAACTGCTTAATATCGGGAAGATTTAATAACGGCGCAGGCTCCATAAAGTGATTTATATGCGCTGCGTCATCAGCCTCAGCAACAAGCTCTTCATCATCAAAATAGCCAGACATAGCCAGTACAATGCTCGCCAGTACAATTAAATAAAGAGGTAACTCAAGTAGTAAATGAGCCGCTAAGCACACCGTAAATACAAGTGCTGAGCAACAGCTCAAAGTGAGCATAGTCCATTTATTTTGCGAAAATGCCAGCCATAAATGCAAACCAATACTCAGTGCAAATAGTAACTCCAAAAAGTTAAAGCCGCCGCTTAATACTGCCAGCCCAAGTACCCCATTGCTGAGATAGCTAAAGCGCAGTAATGGCTTTTTAACCACGCACAAGGCACAGATCATCGCCATAAAAATAGCGCCGGCTAAAAAAGTAGGCGTCAATATATTGTTTAAAAAAGCGCTCCCTGCAGAATATTCAAGTCCCGTATTTGTTAATAGCGCGATTAAAATCATTTTTTGAGTACAACATTACAACAGACTAATTTAGTCTACCCAAAATCCACAGATTTAACAGTTTATTCACGCCAAATTGATAACTTAATTGTGCTGGGTGGGATATTTGCCAATGAGCTATATCGGCACGCATGCCGACTTTTAACACTCCGCGATCAGTTAAACCCAATGCTTTGGCGGCATTACGCGTAACTCCGGCGAGAGTTTCTTCAGGAGTTAAGCGAAATAAAGTACACCCCATATTCATCATTAATTGCAAAGAACACAAGGGTGATGTACCTGGATTAAAGTCTGTCGAAATCGCTATTGGTACTTGATACTGTTTTAATAGCTCAATTGGCGGCTGTTTGGTTTCGCGTAAAAAATAAAATGCCCCGGGTAATAATACCGCCACAGCGCCTGCTGCAGCCATGGCCTTTACTCCAGCTTCATCTAAATGTTCAATATGATCAGCAGATAACCCATTAAATTCAGCGACTAATTGTGCTCCTTGCTGATTTGAAAGCTGTTCAGCATGACATTTCACTGGCAAATTATGTTTTTTTGCGGCATTAAAAACTCGGCGAGTTTGCTCATTACTAAAACCAACATTTTCGCAAAACACATCGACAGCATCGGCTAAATTTGCAGTGACCACTTGCTCAAGCATCTCATTACAAACCAGATCGATATACTCATCACTGCGACCTTTATATTCCAAAGGTAGGGCATGTGCCCCCAAAAATGTCGTTTTTACATCAATTGGGTGATTTTCACCTAACAAACGTGCCACTTCGAGGATTTTAACTTCATTTTCGCAATCAAGTCCGTAACCAGATTTGATCTCAACGGTACTCACTCCCTCGGCATAGAGGGCATTGAGACGATCCTTCGCGAGCACAAATAAAGCCTCATGATCCGCAGCTCGTGTGGCTGCTACCGTACTAGCGATCCCCCCACCTTGCGCTGCTATTTGCTCGTAACTAACACCTTGTAAACGCTGTTCAAACTCTTCAGCTCTTGAGCCGGCAAACACTAAGTGGGTATGACAATCAATTAAACCAGGTGTTAGCCACTGCCCTTTTGCTGAAAGCATCGGCGTTGCTAATACGTCGAATTTAGGTAAATCGGCCTGTTTACCCAACCACACAATGACACCTTTACGGATTGCCAGCGCTGCATTTTCGATGGCGCCATAAGGTGCTGCAATACTGCAATCCATAGTTGCGATATTGGCATCGGTGATCAATAAATCCCAGTCATTAGCCGGATCATTTGCAGTGATTGTTGTCATATTAACTCCGAAAATTATTTTTTCTCAGTCTAACAAGTCATCTTGTATATACAAGGTAAATATGCCATCTTATAGTTAATAGTAAATTTAAAAGACCATAATAATTTAATGACGACACCTAAGTTCGCACAAATAAAGCAATTTATTGTTGATAATATCCGCAGCGGCGCATGGCTTGAAAACCAACGTGTGGCTTCTGAAAATGAATTGGCCGAACAATTTAGTGTTAGTCGAATGACTGCGCGCCGAGCGTTAAGCGAATTAACCGAAGCAGGTATTCTTACTCGTAGCCAAGGTTTAGGCACGTTTGTTGCCAGTTTTAAATCACAATCATCATTGCTTGAAATTAAAAATATAGCAGATGAAGTCAAAGCCCGTAACGGCAATTACAGCTGTACAGTATTAGTGCTTGAATCTATCAGCGCCATTGCGCCAATTGCGATTGCACTGGGTGTTGAAGTAGATAGCGTGGTGTATCGCAGTGTATTAGTGCATAACGAAAACGAACAGCCACTGCAAGTTGAGGAGCGCTTTGTTAACCCGGCCCTAGCAACAAGCTACCTTCAACAAGATTTTACTGCGTTAACTCCGCACGAATATTTATCGAGCGTCGCACCATTAACTGAAGCGCGCCATACGGTAGAAGCAATAATGCCTAACAGCGAAATGTGCCAATGGCTTAATTTATACCATGAAGAGCCATGCTTACAGGTGATTAGGCGTACTTGGTCATCATCTGGGATTGTTAGTTTTGCCCGTTTAGTATCACCGGGTAGTAAGTATCGCTTAGGCGGACATTTAACTTTTAAAAAGTAATATGTAAAAAATAACATTAGAAAGAATATAAAAATCAAAATGATGCGCTTCACAGCGTATTTTTTGAAACCAATAAGCTTGTATATACAACAGGAGTAATCTATGAACAACAGACTTGATGAATCTCGCGTTATCCGCGCCCCACACGGCGATAAAATCAGCGCTAAGAGCTGGCTCACCGAAGCAGCTAAGCGCATGTTAATGAATAATTTAGATCCTGAAGTAGCCGAACATCCACATGCTTTAGTTGTGTACGGTGGGATTGGTCGTGCAGCGCGTGATTGGCCTTGCTTTGATAAAATCATCGAAACTCTCGACAGACTCGAAGACGACGAAACGCTACTCGTACAATCAGGCAAACCTGTTGGGGTATTTAAAACTCACAGTAATGCACCGCGAGTATTAATTGCCAACTCAAACTTAGTACCTCACTGGGCTAATTGGGAGCATTTTAACGAGCTCGATAAACTTGGTTTGATGATGTATGGGCAAATGACTGCGGGATCATGGATCTACATTGGATCACAAGGCATAGTACAAGGTACCTACGAAACCTTTGTAGCAATGGCAAAACAACATTTTAATGGTGACGCTGCTGGAAAGTGGGTGCTAACCGGTGGCTTAGGCGGTATGGGCGGCGCGCAGCCACTTGCGGCAACCATGGCGGGATTTAGCGCACTCGTAGTTGAATGCGATGAAACGCGTATCGATTTTCGGATCAAAACCCGCTATGTGGATGTTAAAGCAACCGATTTAGATCATGCACTGGAGCTTATCAACGAGGCGTGTGGCAAAGGCGAAGCGCTGTCAGTCGGCTTACTTGGTAATGCCGCTGATGTATTTAGTGAGCTTGTTAACCGAGCTATTACTCCCGATGTAGTGACCGATCAAACCTCTGCTCACGACCCGTTGAATGGCTATTTACCGCAAGGTTGGAGCATGCAACACGCGGCTAAAATGCGTGAACAAGATCCACAAGCGGTTGTCAAAGCAGCTAAGCAATCTATGGCTGTGCAAGTCAACGCAATGTTAGCACTACAACAAGCTGGTGCTGCAACAACTGACTACGGCAATAACATTCGTCAAATGGCATTTGACGAAGGCGTAACAAATGCCTTTGATTTCCCAGGTTTTGTGCCAGCTTATATTCGTCCATTATTTTGCGAAGGAATTGGTCCATTCCGTTGGGTGGCATTATCAGGCGATCCTGAAGATATTTATAAAACCGACGCAAAAGTGAAAGAGCTTATTCCTGACGACAAACACTTACATAACTGGCTTGATATGGCTCGTGAACGTATTCAATTCCAGGGCTTACCTGCTCGTATTTGCTGGGTTGGCTTAAAAGACCGCGCTCGTTTAGCGCTGGCGTTTAATGAGATGGTCAAAAATGGTGAGCTTAAAGCACCGATTGTGATCGGCCGTGACCATTTAGACTCAGGCTCAGTTGCGAGTCCAAACCGTGAAACCGAAGCAATGAAAGACGGCTCAGATGCAGTATCAGATTGGCCATTACTTAATGCATTACTGAATACCGCAGGAGGTGCAACATGGGTGTCACTTCATCATGGTGGTGGTGTAGGTATGGGCTTTAGCCAACATTCTGGCGTAGTCATTGTTGCTGATGGCACCGACGAAGCAGCTGCGCGGGTTGGCCGCGTATTATGGAATGATCCTGCAACGGGCGTTATGCGCCACGCGGATGCAGGTTACGATATTGCAATTAATTGTGCGACCGAGCAAGGCCTCGACCTGCCAATGTTAAATAAGGAATAATCATGTTTAAACTCACCCTAACACCTGGAAAGCTCGATTTAGCAACACTGCGTCAAATTAATTTATCACCAGTGACGTTAACGCTCGCCAAAGATAGCGAGATAAAAATAGCAGCCAGTGCACAAACCGTGCAAGACGTGATTGATCAACACAGAACGGTATATGGCATTAATACCGGTTTTGGCTTACTCGCCAATACTAAAATTGCTGAACATGAATTAGAGTTACTCCAGCGATCCATTGTACTTTCCCATGCTGCGGGCATCGGTGCTTATATGGATGACAGCACAGTACGATTGATGATGGTATTGAAAATTAATTCATTATCACGTGGCTTTTCTGGCATTCGCCTAAAAGTGATCGAATTCTTTATGCAGTTACTTGCTGCACAAGTCTATCCATGCGTGCCAAAAAAAGGCTCGGTAGGTGCATCTGGCGATTTAGCGCCACTTTCACATATGTGTTTACCACTGCTCGGCGAAGGCGAAATGCGCTATCAAGGTAAACTCATTAGCGCTGCTGACGGTCTTAAAATAGCCGGTCTTGAGCCATTAACACTGGCCGCTAAAGAAGGCTTGGCTTTGTTAAATGGCACTCA
Source organism: Pseudoalteromonas sp. SG44-1 (assembly GCF_014164315.1). NCBI lineage: Bacteria > Pseudomonadati > Pseudomonadota > Gammaproteobacteria > Alteromonadales > Pseudoalteromonadaceae > Pseudoalteromonas > Pseudoalteromonas sp. SG44-1. The sequence continues at coordinate 59,928 of NZ_JACJEW010000004.1, read as the reverse complement.
AGCCTCTACCGCATTTGCGCTTCAAGGGCTATTTCGGGCCGAGGATTTATATGCACAAAGCTGCGCGATTGGCTCAATTAGTATTGAAGCTGCAATGGGAAGTCGTTCGCCATTTGATGCACGTATTCATGAAATTCGTGGCCAACTTGGTCAAATCGATACCGCGGCAATGTTTCGCGATATGCTCGGTGAACATTCACAGATCAGCGAAGCTCATGTGGATTGTGAAAAAGTACAAGACCCGTATTGCCTACGCTGTCAGCCACAAGTACTTGGTGCGTGTTTAACGCAAATTCGCCAAGCAGCCGAAGTGTTGTTGTGTGAATCTAATGGTGTAACCGACAACCCATTAGTATTTGCTGATGTAGGCGATATTATTTCGGGAGGTAACTTCCACGCCGAGCCTGTGGCTATGGCAGCCGACAATTTAGCATTAGCGATTGCCGAAATTGGTGCACTAGCTGAGCGTCGTATTGCGTTACTCATTGATTCAAACTTATCAAAGTTGCCACCTTTCTTAGTTGAAAACGGCGGCGTTAATTCAGGCTTTATGATTGCACAAGTAACCGCAGCAGCATTAGCGTCTGAAAATAAATCATTGGCGCACCCTGCTTCTGTGGATAGCTTACCAACTTCAGCGAACCAAGAAGACCATGTTTCTATGGCAACTTTTGCAGCACGTCGTCTGCAAGAAATGGCTGATAACACGCAAGGCGTACTGGCAATTGAATGGTTGGCATCTGCACAAGGGTTAGAATTTAGAAAGCCATTGCAGGCATCAGCCAAAGTTGAACAAGCTAAAGCAACACTGCGTACAAAAGTGAGCTACTACGATAAAGACCGTTATTTTGGCCCAGATATCGAAGCAGCTAATTTATTATTACAGCAAGGTGAGTTGTGTAATTTATTACCTAAAGGCGTATTACCGTCGTTTTAAATAGCAAACTGATAGTTAAAACCAAGTGATTCAATAGCCGAACCATCAATGATGCGTTCGGCGCTTTCGTCACTCGTAAATGTAGGAGGGGTTGTTCCGTATTGCTGGCATTTTTGCTGATAGTAATCTGCTTTGCTTGGATGAGCTGGATTGACGACATTGTAAATTGGCGCTGCAACTTGCCAATTCTCCAACACACTAACAATCGCATTAATAACATCTTGTTGCTGCACCATATTAACGGTTTGGTTGCTCGAACTTTGTAGTTCTTTGCCTGCCACAAAACGCCCTGGCTCTCGCTCTGGCCCAATTAAACCACCGAGTCTAAGTACTTTTCCACCCGCATTTAATACCAGTTGCTCAGCATCAATTAATGGCTGTTGGCGTGCAGTACTTACTTTAATCTCACTTTGCTCTGTATAGGTTAGATTATCTTGATCATAAACAGCCGTTGATGAACACAACAAAAAACCTTTTGCATTCATGGTGCCTGCCAGTTCAATGGCTAATTTTAACGTGGCTAAATAATGGCTATCAGCGTGGCGACTACGTGGTGGTATAGCACACACCCACCACGCATTATATAAATCTAGTTGATGAACTAATTGCTGATCTGCAAATACTAACTGGCGCTGAAAAGCATGTTGATGCTCAGCGCTACGATGAGTGCCTTGAACATCCCAGCCTTTTGCAAGCTGTTGTAAGCACAATGGCTGACCCAACCAACCTGCGCCCAATACTATTAATTGGTCTTTATTTGTACCCGCCACGCAACATTCCTCTTACAATTAAATAGAAATTTGTTCACTTCTCTCATCGCACACAATAGCGATTAAGATAAAGATATGATTAGATAAGAGTGCTTACTCTACTAAATAATAAGAATGTGTGCACTTATGTTACGAAATCTATCATTACGAAAAAAAATCCTGTTATTAATTGGTGGCACTATCAGTGTGCTGTTACTTATTGCCTCGGCTTACTTTGTGAACCATATAGCCGCCTTGTCTCGTCAAAGTATTGAACGCGAAGCATACAGCTACTTACAAAGTGAACAGCTGTCAATGCAGAGCTATTTTGCTCAATATGGCAAAGTTGTAGAAACTTTTGTGAATAATCCTCATCTCGTTAACTGGTTTGACGCATGGGATAAACGCGACCAAACACTCCAAGGTGCGCTAGGCTACGACGAAGTAAATCAAGACTTTATACGCATTAGTAGCAATGATGAAAATATTCTCTCGGCATTTTTTGCCTCCGCCAAAACCGGTGAATATTTTAAAGAGCATGAACGTACTACCCACTATAATGGCCAGCCGTATTACGCTTATAAACGTGGTTGGTGGCAAGATGCATTAAAAATTAACCGTTTATATGTCGGGCCCATTTCAGTTGATTTAACCACAGGTAATGCCTCTGCGGTTGTGCAACAGCCTGTTTATAATAAGCAACGCGAACTAATTGGTTTTGGTGGCGTAGATTTACAACTGAATAAAATCAATAAAATGGTCGAAGATATTCGTTTTAACGGTCAAGGTTTTGGCTTTTTACTCGATGGCGACCAAAAAGTGGTGCATTTCTCAAAACGTACCAACCATAAACTTTCAATCACCGATGAAGGTCCTAACGGTAAAGAAGGCTTAGAAGTACTTGAAAAACAATTTAGCGACACGCAAGGCTTCAGTGCGCTCAACCAGCAAATGAAAAATAACGTCGCTGGTGATGCCAAAGTAACCTTGCAAGGGCAAGAGTACTTTGTGGTTTATAACCGCTTACAATTAGAGCATCCTTATCTAAACTGGTACGTGGGTATTTTAGTGCCACACACTATGATTGATGAGCCAGTAAATGACGCGGTCATGACCACCACCAGCTCGGTCGTTATTATTTTATTAATCATCATCGCAATGATTTTGTGGGCCACACAGATGATCTCACAACCGATCATCACCTTAACCCATATTATGCGCGATATTGCTTCTGGGGATGGCGATTTAACCCAAAAAATTACTATTGATAGCAAAGATGAAGTTGGCCAGTTAGCTCATCATATGAATACCTTTATCGATAAATTACGCGTTATGATGCTTAATACCGCAGTACAGGCTGAACAACTTACCGATGCGGCGGCACAATTAAAATCGGTTTCGCAACAAACTAATGACGAAATTCAACAAGAAAAACAGCAGGTTGATAGTGTTAGCGCTGCAGTAACCGAAATGGCGACCACGGTTATGGAGATCTCCCGTAATGCACAACACACCAACAATGCAGCTGAGGAAGTCCAACAGATCACTGCAGATGGCGCCACTCGCTCGCAAAATGCACAAAGCGTGATGACCGCCTTAGCTGAGCATATTGGCGAAGCTGCTAAAGTGGTCGCAGGCCTAGAGCAAGAAAGTGGTAACATCGGCGCCGTAGTTGATGTGATCAATTCCATTGCAGAGCAAACCAATTTGCTGGCGCTGAACGCTGCAATTGAAGCCGCCCGTGCTGGTGAGCAAGGCCGTGGCTTTGCGGTCGTAGCCGATGAAGTTCGCTCGTTGGCCAGTCGCACACAAGAGTCAACTGATGATATTCGCAACATGATCTCACGCTTACAGCAAATTGCACAGCAAGCTTCAACTATGATGCAACAAGGACAAGAGCGCGCGCAAAGCTCGGTTACGCAAACTCAAGAAGTACTAGATGCATTGCAAAACATTGCTGACTCAGTGACTAAAGTACAAGATCAAAGTCATCACATTGCCACCTCAACCGAGCAACAAACGGTGGTTGCCGAAGATATAAATAATAGTTTAGCGGCAATTAATCACTTAGTGAACAGCACTGCAGATCATGCCCTTGAGCTTGCTGATGAAGCCAGGGACCTTAACGAGCTTGCCAGCTTACTAAATAAAACAGTTAATCAGTTTAAGCTTAAGTAAGCCAATATTGATAAGCAAAAGAGTGCTCCGGCACTCTTTTTTGTTGTAGATCAATATTCCCTCGACGCATCCTTTTTATACTAACGAAAATGATATAAAAGGTGCGCGTGATGATTAATTTACCCAAATGGGATCAAAGCTTAATAAATAAGTACAATGTGTCTGGACCAAGATACACCTCCTACCCCACAGCATTGTCGTTTAATGATGGCTATCAACAACAAGACTTGATCAGTGCAATTAACTCATCAAACAGTCGCAGCTTATCTTTATATATCCACATTCCGTTTTGCAGTCAGCTTTGCTATTACTGTGGCTGTAACAAAGTAATAACCCGCCATCAATCAAAAGCTGACTTATACCTAGATTATCTTGAAAAAGAAATCATCGCTCAAGCGCTGCTATTTGATAGCTATCAAGTACAGCAACTGCATTTAGGCGGTGGCACGCCCACTTTTTTAACAACCAGCCAAATGAGCCGTTTAATCGCGCTACTTGAGCTGCACTTTAAGTTTGCTCCCGATGCAGAGCGTGGTATTGAAATAGACCCTCGCTCACTGGCAACTGACATGCTCAGCCACTTGCGTAGCCTTGGCTTTAACCGTGTATCATTTGGCATTCAAGACTTTAATGATGATGTACAGCTTGCCGTTAACCGTCCACAAAGTGCTGATGCAGTAAAAAGTTTGATTGGTGAAGCCCGTGAACTCGGCTTCAAATCAATTAATGCAGATATGATTTATGGCTTACCACTGCAAACCCCTGAGAGCTTTAAAGAGACTATTGAGCAATTAATTGCCCTTAGTCCTGATCGTGTATCGGTATTTAATTACGCGCACTTACCGGATCGCTTTGCCGCTCAGCGAAAAATTAAGGATGCAGATTTACCTAGCGCTCACGATAAGCTCACCATGTTTAAGAATACCTTAGAACAAATGAGTAACGCAGGTTATCAGTTTATTGGTATGGATCACTTTGCAAAAACCAGTAATGAGTTAGCTATTGCACAAAATAGTCAGCAATTACATCGTAATTTTCAAGGCTACACCACTCATGGAGACTGTGATTTGCTGGGTTTAGGGGTGTCATCAATTTCACAAATTGGCACTGCTATTTTGCAAAATCAAAAAGAGTTAAAGCATTACTATCACGCGATTGATAATCAGCTTGGCAGTGCAATCAGCAAAGGTATGAAACTTGATAATGATGACGTTATTCGCGCTGATGTGATCAAACAGCTTATTTGCCACTTTGAACTGAATATGCAAAGTATTGCTAATACCTATCAACTCGACTTTAAAGATTACTTTGCCAGCTCACTGCAAGCTCTTGAGCCACTAATAGCAGATGGCATGGTGACTATCGATGCAGACTTAATAACCGTCACAGCACGCGGCAATTTGTTTATTCGTATCATTTGTATGTGTTTTGATGCTCATTTACAAAAACAGATTAACGCGACTCGGTTCTCTCGGGTAATTTAATCTGAGTGCACAAGCATAAAAAAAGCAGACCGAGGTCTGCTTTTTTATTGATACTGTAAAATTAGTTAAACACCACGTTTTCGCTACCAGGGGCTGCTTTAAACTCTTCAATGATTTTCTCACAGTCAGCTTTAATTTGCTCTGCATGAGTTTCTTCAGCACGCCAGCGAGCGCTGTCTTGTTTAAATATTTCTTTTTTCGAATATTTTTTACGAGCGTCATGAGTTGGCATTTCTTTTACCACTTCATACATCGCAAATATGCCTGGATAACGCCCTGGAAGGTCTTCGTCATCCTCAAAGCTGTATTGCGACATTAGCACCCAAATACGCAAACACCCTTCTGAGAACTCACATTGCTCTTGGTGCATAGCACGGGCGATTAAATGAATGCTGTCTGCGAGCTTGGCATTACGCTCTAAGCGCGACTTAGCTAACTTAGCTTGCTGCTTTACCTGCTCTTTCGCGATCAGTTTTTTTTGCGCACTGAGTTTATACAGTAATTGGCCAGCATAAAATGCCAGCCCCGCAATGATCACAGCGCCAACACACAGAGCCAAGATCATTATGTTCATTATTTATCGTCCTCGTCATCTAACCATTCATTGGCTAAATCATTCGACAAGTAATGATCAAAGTCACTATTAGCTTCTTCGCTAAACTCTTCATCATCAAAATCGTCAGCTTCGTCTTCAATACCAAGCAATTCACATAACACTTGATGACGTGCAATACGGCTGTTGAAGTATTTAGCATCTTTACCTGTTAATAACTGGCCACTTTCATGTAACTCAACCAGCTTCAATAAGCGCTCGTCATTTTCTAGCGCTTCTAATTCTTGCTCTGGTGAAAGCTCAGGCTGAACTACTTTTTTCAGTTCAACTTGTGGCTTCAAGTTACGTTTAAGCTCAATAACTGGTTCAGCTGCAACGGCAATTAAAGGGATTGGTTTTTTACTACCAACACGTTTGTCTTTATGTTGCTGATTACTATTACTCTCAGGCTGTAAAGCGTCTATCGAATTACGTGAACCTGGCTTTGCACCTTTGGTCTTTTTAACGCGTTGTTCTTTCAATGCACGCATTTCTTTAAGCTTATCTTTGCTTAAACGAACAGGACCGTTAGACGGGATTTTACGTGACTTTTTAGTTCTACTCATATCTTGATCATCTCACTTAAGAGGTTTTGAGCAACGCGCATTTTGGCGTTGCGATGCTGGCCTTGCCAGAAGAATTCGGTTTGTGCGGATTGAGGTTGGGTAACTCGACTACTTGCGCACTTTCTATACATTTAAGTATAAACGATGGCTATTGTAACAGGACAAATAAAAAGGCGGTAGAGAAACATCTCTACCGCCTGCTAATCTGAGCGCCATTTAACTGGACACTTCTCCCTTCGACTTTTTAGTCTTTATTATTATTATTATTTTTGTTGTTCCATGTTGTTATTATTTTTACCTTCCGTGTAGCATTCCATTTTGTTTTTATTTTAAACTTCCGTGAGATTTTATTATTCTCGGTCTTCATTGACTCTTTTTTAATATTCCTTCGGTGACATCAACCGATGTCTTATCCCCGATAATCACGTCACACTACTTTCCGTGTAGTTTAGTCCATTTTGTTCTTATTGTTTCAGCGACAGGGGTTAATTTACGCATTAATAATTTTGTTACAACTAATTTATATAATTTTTCTTACGCAATACAAATTGCAACATAACCAAAACATTAAATTACAATAAGTTATGATAAAAACAAAAATAAAAATAGGATTTAGCTTACAGCAAGGTATGGTCAATGTCTTACAAGGAAAGAGGTAATATCGACAAAACACAAATACAAAAAAAGCAGCTTACGCTGCTTTTTGTAACCACTATAGATTTTAGGATTAATAATAAAACTAATCTATACTACTTTAGTGTAGTCCACCTAAGTACTTAGAAAGCACTTCGATATCTTTGTCTGTTAGCTTGGTGGCAATATCTTGCATCATGCCATTTAAATCATTATGACGCACACCATCACGGAATTTCTCAAGTTGTGACTTGATGTATTCTGGATGTTGAAAAGAAATTTTTGGAAACTTAGCTAATGATGAGCCATTACCACGTGGGCCATGACATGCTGCGCATGCTGGAATACCACGTTCTGCGTCACCTGCTTTATAAAGCATGGCGCCAACGTCAACGATATCTTTAGGTGTTGCACCCTCTGACATGTTAAGTGACGAAAAATAAGCAGCCAAATCTTTCATGTCTTGATCGTTCAATGGCATTGCCATCGCGCTCATGACTGGATCCATACGACCCTCTTTACCACCTGAAGTCATACCTAACTTCAATTCAGTAAGTTGCTTATAAATATAATCCGCGTGTTGGCCTGCAAGTTTTGGGTAGATATTAACCGGCGCGTTACCGTCTGGGCCGTGACAAGCCGCACACGTTGCTGATTTTTCTTTACCTGCGTTTACATCGCCATCAAATGCTGTTGCGTTGCTTGCTGACAACGCACCAAGCAATATAGTTAAAGATAGTGCTATTTTTTTCATGGTGAATTCTCTGTTTCCGACCCTGTATCATCTACAATATGGATGTTGTGATTTACATATTCTACACGATAATAAATTCTCTGGCACGTTTTCTACTCATATTAAACTTATAAATTATAGGGTTTTGACCTAGATTAAGCTTTGGCCGTATCATTTTAGTTGATTTTAGGCTGCTATCTTAGTCTAAATCCGCTTTTTAATAGTGTAGTAATAGTATAAAATGCGCCCCTTAAGTGAACTTTAATTAAGTAAAGTTTACTCGCTGTAATACTTAATTAAGTTTCTAGGAGAGCCTGTGCTCAAATCTCGTATCAAATATAACACTGCGTCGTTCGTTACCAGCGCTCCAGATATCACTAAATTGCCTGCTGATACGGGAATTGAAGTTGCCTTTGCTGGCCGCTCCAACGCCGGTAAGTCTAGTGCTCTTAATGCATTAACTGACCAAAAGCTGGCACGTACTAGTAAAACCCCTGGTCGTACGCAACTGATCAACACATTTGAATTAGCCGATGTTGATGATATGCGCCTAATCGATTTACCTGGCTATGGTTTTGCTAAGGTACCGATCGAAATGAAAAAAAAATGGCAAAAGTCATTAGGTGAGTACCTGCAAAAACGTCAAAGTTTAAAAGGTATCGTGATCTTAATGGATATTCGTCATCCTCTTAAAGATTTAGACCGCGATTTAATTAATTGGGCAATTGGTAGTGAAATTCCAGTATTGGCGCTATTAACTAAAGCCGACAAACTAAAGCAAGGTGCACGTAAAGCACAGGTGCTGCAAGTTCGTCGCGAGTTAAGCAGCTTAGAAGGTGATATTACCGTTCATGCGTTTTCATCTTTAAAAGGCACAGGATTACCTGAAGTTGCTAAGAAATTAGATGAATGGTTCCTAGGGCCAATTGTTGCAATACCACCTACTGATATTGAACAAACGCCTGAATCAGATGCTTAATCACACGTTTAAGTAAAAACGCTGACCCGCAGATTGAATGAAATAGCCTTGCTTATCAGCTTGTGCTATTTCTGCCCACTGATAAAACACACTTCTTGATACTCGAGCACTACAGCCATACGGTAACTGTAAATACGGCACATCATTGCCCTGATAATCTTGTACTACTAAAGGTTGTTCGCAGGTTACTAGCCAAGTTCGCTGTAAATTATCCACACAACATAACACTTGCCCTTGCTCTGTCATTTCAAAGCGCCAATTAACGATTATAAAGGGAGCATCATGGACAGTAATAGCTATTTTTTCGATTGGTGTTTTTAAGTAAAAAGTATCCTGCTCTTTGCAAAGAACTGAGGCAAACAGCTTAACCATAGCGATACGAGTAATTTTACTGCCACCGTATAACCACTCACCTTGCTGATTGATGATAATTGGCAGCTCGCCACAATGCTGCGGCTGCCATTGAGAAAATGGCTTGCTTGGCTGCTCAAGTGCAGTGGCAAGCTCATTCAAAGAGTGCATTATTTAAGCTTGTTCATCGTTAATGAAAAACTAACCGGTACTGCCGTTGCTATCGATGGTAAACCTGCTAACTTTTGCAATTGCATAATGCCATCAATGACAGCAAAGTCTGCGCCATTAATGATAATTGGGCTCATTGATGAAACGCTGATATCCCCTTGCGATGACAAGTTGGCGATAACATCCACTGTAATCTCTTTCTTAGCACCATGAAAATCAAGTTCAGCACTAATACCTTTAAATACATGTTGGCCAGGCTTAAGCGCTTTTAATTGCTTGCTTAAATTAGCTGTTATGGTTGCGGTTGGAAACTTCGCTGTTTCAAATAACAACTTGGTCATGCGTTCATTACGAATAGGGATCATCGTTTCAACTGAGCTCAGATCAATATCGACTGATAAAGAGCCATTTTCAGCTAAACTACCTGACACATTTTTGAAGTGATGCACTTCAGCAATACTATTTGACTTAATAGACACAAAACTTACTTTGCTTTGATCATTGTTAACCTGCCAGTCAGCACAGGCAACACCAGAGACTAATAGGCTTGATAACGAAAGACCTAATATCGCAATTGATTTAACCATCACGCATTCCTTTCAAAATGAAAATGAGATTCAATGGTATCACTTGTTCTATGAAGTGCAATCAATAGCATAATAAATAACAGAGACAAAAAAACGACCCAACAAATTAATGCTGGGCCGGTATAGCAAACTGGGGAGAAGCTATCAATACGAGCACCCTTTCGAGTGCATCATCAACAGGATGTCCTACAGGATGAGGACGACGCGGACTTTACCAAACTAACCATGATAAATAAACTAAATACAGGTACTAACTAGTCGAATTGATAAACATATAACTAATACTACAAATTGCATGTTAATTTAACTTAATATTAACATTGAATTTCAGCTCAAAATTTGCTCTATTAACTAATTAGAATAAAAAATCCACACACTTTGTCTGTAAACAGCAGTTCAAAGCGTGATCAAACACACACAATAAAAGAGCACTGATCATGAAAAAAATAACCACTCTATACTTATGCTGCCTGCTGTTTATCTTCAGTAATAGCGCTAATGCAGGCTATACCCAAACTAAATACCCAATTGTATTAGCACATGGTTTGATGGGTTTTGACGATGTATTAGGTGTCGATTATTTTTATCGGGTACCAGCAAGCCTCAGTCGTGATGGCGCACAGGTTTTCGTCACGGCCGTATCCTCGCTGAATAGCTCTGAACAACGAGGCGAGCAGTTACTACAGCAAGTTGAACAGATTATTGCGCTAACTGGTACAACAAAAGTAAATCTCATTGGTCATAGTCAAGGCGCGCAAAGTATTCGCTATGTTGCCTCACTACGCCCCGACTTAGTTGCCTCTGCGACCAGTGTTGGCGGTGTTAATTTTGGTAGCCCTGTTGCTGATGTGGTGCGCCAAGGACTGACTCCTGGATCTAAGCTAGAAGGTATAGCTAAAACAGCTTTTGATGCATTTGGCGGGTTAATCGCATTACTCTCTGACAATAGTCAGTTACCACAAGATGCGCTTGGTGCACTGGAGAGCTTAACCACTGAGGGCGCGCTGGCCTTTAATCAAAAATATCCAGAAGGCCTACCTGCTGAGCAATGCCAGCAAGGACCTATGTATGCCAGTAATGGCGTATATTACTTTTCTTGGAGTGGCACTCGAACTTTAACAAATATATTTGACCCATCAGATGCAGCACTGGCGATCACTGCAATACTGATCCCAGGCGATGACGATGGCTTAGTCTCTCGTTGTAGTAGCCATTTAGGTTATGTATTAAAAGATAATTACCGCATGAATCACCTTGATGAAGTGAATCAACTGATTGGCTTTCATCATTTATTTACAACCGATCCACTGACAGTCTACCGTCAACATGCTAATCGCTTAAAAAAATTAGGCTTATAAACAATGAAGCGGTTGCTCATTTTAGTGCTAGTGATATCTATCACTAGCACCGCTATGATTTTTTTACTCAGCGACGATAAGCTTACAAGTGCAACGCCACCAAATGTCGATCAACCGATGGCAATCGATAGCATTTTTGAACACGTTATTTTAGCTAGCCAAGAGTCCGGTGAGTTTAGTGCTTCGCAGGCTCTAGAACAGTGCGAAAAGTTAGCTGCATGCGAAATCAATAGTGAGCTATTTAATCGCTACCTCAGCTTTAAAATAGCGCTGGCAGAGCTGCAGCAACAACTCGCTCATTTGCCGCTAAGCGAACAATTAATTGCAATGATCGCTTTTCAACAACGCTACTTCAATGCAGCTGAAATTACTCTTTTATTTAACGATGATAATGAGTGGCAGCACTATACAATTGCCAAGCTTGAAATTAATCAGAACAACCATATTAGTGATGAATTAAAGCAACAATTGTTATCTAATTTAGAGGGCGAGCAACCTGAGCGTATTACCCAGGCACTTAAACCTAGTAACGATCTAAAAGCTTTAAACACTGAGCTAAAAGATGCCCTGCAACAACAAGACTACAATCAACTAGCAGCGGAATTTGGCGATGCTGCGGCAACAAGGTTAATCGCTCTAGAGCAACAGCGCCGGCAATGGCAAACATTGAGTGAGCAACTCACACAACAAATTAAACAGTTAAAGCAACACTATGAGCCACAACAAGCAGAGCAAAAAATTACCCAGCTACTTGATGAGCATTTAACCACAAATCAAAAGCGACGGTTTTTAGTGTTATATCCATTGCATTAAATGAGTGACCTACTATAGCGTTAAGAAAGTAGCCGAATGGCCACCTTTTAAAAAAAACTGACTACCCTATTCACAGACATAAAAAAGCGCGGCTTCACTCAATGCAGCCGCGCTTATATGATTTAAAAAGCTCAGTGATTAATGGGCTTGTTGCCAATTATCTCCGCTATCAGCTTCAACCACTAATGGCACATCTAATTTCGCAGCATCAGACATTAACCGGCAAATTTCTGCGGTGTATTGCTCAACACACTCAGTTTTGATTTCAAATACCAATTCATCGTGTACTTGCATCAGTAATTTAACCGTATTCGGTGCTTGTTCATACACCCATTTGTTGACTGTTAGCATGGCTTTTTTGATGATATCAGCAGCGGTGCCTTGCATTGGTGCATTAATCGCAGCACGTTCGGCTCCTTTACGGCGCGCGCCATTACGGGCGTTGATCTCTGGTAAATGTAAGCGACGACCAAAAATAGTTTCAACATAGCCATTTTCAGCAGCTTTCTCACGGGTTGATTCCATGTACTCAAGCACACCAGGGAAACGTTCAAAATACTTATCAATGTAATGTTGCGCTTCATGGCGCGGAACATCAAGTTGACGTGCCAAACCAAATGCCGACATCCCATAAATTAAACCAAAGTTAACCGCTTTAGCTTTACGGCGCATATCCGTGGTTACATCTTCTAACTCAACACCAAACACTTCCGCAGCAGTTGCACTGTGTACATCAAGACCATTGGCAAACGCATTTAACAAGCCTTTATCTTGCGATAAGTGCGCCATGATACGTAGTTCGATTTGGCTGTAATCGGCAGCCACTATTTTATAGCCATCTGCAGCAATAAAAGCCTCACGAATACGGCGTCCTTCTTCTGAACGAATAGGAATATTTTGCAGATTAGGATCGCTTGAACTTAATCGGCCAGTTGCCGTTACCGCTTGATGATAAGAAGTATGCACACGCTTCGTTTGCTCATTCACTATCAGTGGTAATTTATCAGTGTAGGTTGATTTAAGCTTAGATAAACCTCGGTGCTCAATAATAACTTTAGGCAGCGGGTAATCGTGAGCCAACTCTTGTAGTACTTCTTCAGCTGTAGAAGGTGCGCCTTTTGGCGTTTTTTTAATAACTGGCAGTTCAAGTTTTTCAAACAACAATACTTGTAATTGCTTTGGTGAGCTTAAGTTAAATGGTTCACCAGCAATCTCATGCGCTTCTTTTTCCAGCTCAATTAAACGCTCACCCAAACGCTGGCTGTGCGCGGCAAGCATTTTGCTATCAATCGCAACACCGGTACGCTCAATATCTGAAATAACGCTGACAAGCGGCATCTCTATATCTTCAAATACCGATTTAAGCTTTTCATCGGCTGCAAGTTTCGGCCATAATACTTGGTGTAAACGAAGCGTAATATCCGCATCTTCTGCGGCATAAGGTGCCGCTTTATCAAGTTCGATTTGATTAAATGTCAGCTGCTTTTTACCTTTACCAGCAATGTCTTCAAAACTGATATTTTTATGGCCTAAATATTTTAGCGCCAACGAGTCCATATCATGGCGAGTACCAACACTATTAAATACGTAAGATTCAAGCATAGTATCGAATTTAATACCCTTTAGCTCAAAACCGGCATTAGCCAATACACTCTTATCATATTTTAAATTTTGACCAACTTTTGCTTTGTTTTCATCAGCTAAAATTGGCCCGATCTTCGCCATCACCGTCTCTAAACTTAACTGTTCGGGCGCGCCAGGATAATCATGGGCAACCGGTAAATACACGGCTTCGCCAGCTTTAACAGCAAAACTCATCCCGACAAGTTTAGCTTGCATGTAATCAAGGCTGGTTGTTTCAGTATCAAAGGCAAATAGTTCAGCGGCATTTAATTGCTCGACTAAAGTATCTAATTGCTCTGTTGTCAGGATTGTTTCATAGTGAGCATCAGCCACTTGCGGTAATTCATTCGCTTCACTGGGGACAGCCAAGTGAGTGTCTGCATCTTTTGGATTATCTAATAACTCAGCTAACCAGCGACGGAACTCACACTCGCCATACAAGGCAATCAGTTCATCGCGATTTGGCTCTTGCAATTTAAAGGTATCTAAGTCTGATTCAACTTCAACATCGCATTTAATGGTAGCCAGTTCATAACTTAGCGGTAAATGATCGACTGCGGCGGCAAGCTTTTCGCCGATCTTACCTTTGATCTCATCAGCATGATCAAGCACACCTTGTAATGATCCGTATTTTTGTAACCACTTAACCGCCGTTTTAGGGCCGCATCCATCGACACCTGGGATGTTATCTACTTTATCGCCCATCAAAGCTAAGTAATCGATGATCAGTTCAGGACCAACGCCAAATTTTTCAACCACAGTGTCTGGATCAGAAATACTGTCGGTCATGGTATTGATCAAAGTGACATGCTCATTCACTAACTGAGCCATGTCTTTATCACCGGTTGAGATCAATACATGGCGCTGCTGCTCTGAAGCAATACGGGCAAATGTACCAATCACGTCATCCGCTTCAACACCCTCAATACTAATAAGCGGAAAACCCATCGCCCTAATAATATCGTGCAGTGGCGCTATTTGCGTGCGCAAATCATCGGGCATTGGCGGGCGGTTGGCTTTGTACTCACTGTACATATCATTACGGAAAGTTTTACCTTTAGCATCAAAAACCACCACCATATGGCTTGGATCATACTGTTTGATCAGGCTTTTCATCATGTTAACAACGCCATAAATAGCGCCTGTTGCTTCACCTTTTGAGTTAGTTAAATGCGGTGGTGAATGATATGCACGGAATAAGTAGGAAGAGCCATCGACTAAAATAAGTGGATTTTCAGGGATCTGAGCCATGATGTAATTGGATCCTAAATGAGAGAAAACGAAATATCTGTAAGCATGCCATAAGGGCACGCATAAAACGACTGTGAATTAAGCTTTGTTTAAACCGTTAAATAAGAGTAAGTTGTGGATAACTATGTAGATAACACCCACAAGCTATTCCTCCAAAGTAATTTAAAACTACTTAGAAACAAGTTAAGTGTATGTTTTGTTTTAAAAAGATAATACGAGGTTCTTTTTTTATTATTTTTATCACAATGTGGAAAAACATTTTATTGCTTTGCTTGATTGTGGCTTTTTACAACTAAAAAACGGTTAATTCATTCCTTATAAATAACCGGACGAGCATTCTATCACAATGGATCAAAGATCATAGCGATCCTTTATAATTTTTTCCTATTAGCCAACTTAAAAAAAAGCATATAGCGCGTTTTTGCTCTGCCTCGAGTGGATTGATCAAATAAAAATAATCTTTAACTCATCATTATTGATGATCACAAAATGATCTTAATAAGGCCATAACAGTCAGCAAAAGTCATGCTAAACTGACTTTATGAATAATAAATAAGGGCATAGTATATGAAAAAAATAGCTGTAATTTTAGCAGGTTGTGGAGTTTATGACGGTGCAGAAATCAACGAAGCCGTATTAACGTTATTACATATTGCCAAAGCCGGAGCAAGCTACCAGTGTTTTGCCCCTGATATTGAGCAATTGCACACGATCAATCACCTGAATGGGGAACAAATGACCCCTAACCGGAACGTATTAGTCGAAGCGGCACGCATTGCCCGTGGCGATATCAAAGCGTTAACACTGTTAGATGCTAATGACTTTGATGCTTTGATTGTGCCTGGTGGATTTGGCGCGGCTAAAAACCTGTGTGATTTTGCGATCAATGGTGCGCAAGCACAATTAAACCCTGAAATGCTCCGTGCTGCTAAAGCATTTGCGAATGCCAAAAAACCAGCAGGCTATATGTGCATTGCTCCAGCAATGATCCCATTGATCTACAGTGCTGGCGTAAAAACCACTATTGGTAATGATGTTGATACTGCCAACGCACTACAAAGTTTAGGCGCTCAACACATTAATTGTGCAGTAGATGATATTGTAATTGATGAGCAACATAAACTCGTAAGCACTCCAGCTTACATGTTAGCGCAATCAATTTTAGATGCTGATGCAGGTATTGAAAAACTAGTCGCTGCGCTTTTGAAAATGAGCTAATTAGGTGCTAAAAAAACCGCAAATCAGTCATTCTAAAGTAGCTGCTTTGTTGCGCTGGCGCAAAAAAATAGTGTTTTTTCATAAGAAAAATACATCGTAGCGTTTTATAAATTGCGGCTTAGCGTTATAATCGTTCTAAATTCCGTCATCTATCGTGATTGATCACGTTCAAATCGAAGTGAGCAAGGCAAAATGAAAAAACTATCAGCAGCATTATTATTGCTAGCAAACACCGCATACGCACAGCCATATGATAACTCTATGACTGAAGATGCGATCAAAAAACGTATCGCGCCTATAGGTGCCGTTTACTTTGAAGGCGATAAAGCAGCAGTTGCTGAAGTGCCAACAGGTCCTCGTACCGGTGAACAAGTTTACCAAGGTGCGTGCTTTGCATGTCATGGTACTGGCGCACTTGGTGCACCAAAATCAGCAGATGACTGGGCTCCACGCTTAGCGAAAGGCGCTGACACTCTATTAAGTCATGCAATTAATGGTTTTAATGCAATGCCACCACGCGGTACATGCATGGATTGCTCAGATGATGAAATAAGCGCAGCTATTGATTTCATGAGCAAAAAATAATACTTAATTCTGTACTTTTTTTTATAAAGGGCTGATTTTTTCAGCCTTTTTTATTATAAAAATAAATATTAACCTACCTTTATCACTATTTATTATTATCATTTTCTAATACTATTGTCCGCTTGACGATTCAGCAAAAAAGTGAAAATATAAGACCAATAAATATACAATAATAAAAATCGGTTTAATGTCACTGGAAGATATAACAGCTTTACTACATAAGCTGGAGCATAAAAATAATCGTTTAAAAGCTCTAGTCCAAAAGTATAAGCAATCCCACCACTTACAAAATGCCCTGATCCAATTATCAGAGCAAGCTAGTTCTGTTGCCGAATTAACGCTACTTTACCCTGCGATTCATGATATTTTGCAAGATTATATGCCAAGTAAAAGTTTTTACGTGGTGCTGTTAAATCAATTTAGTAACACCCTTGAACTATCTTACTTTGCTGATGAAAAAGATGGTATATCTGTGCCACTTAATCAAGATAATAATTTTATCCAAGGTGTCACTGGGTATGTGTTTAAGCAAGGTAAAACCACCTACTTCCAAGGTGATGAAATGCAGGCTGCTGCCAACAAGGGGTTATTTAAGTTACTTGGCACACCAGCAGAACATTGGGTAGGCGTCCCGGTATACCGAGAGCAAAGTATTATTGGAGTGCTAGTCGCACAAAGTTACGATAAACAACAAAGCTACTCTGAACAACAAATCGAGCTATTAGAAGTAATGTCGCTCTATTTATCAACAGCTATCGAACGAGTAAAAAAACGCGAACTATTAGAGTCTGAAGTAAAAATAAGAACTCGTGCATTAACACAGAGCAATGAAGCGCTTAACCTCGAAGTAGAACAACATAAAAAAACCCTCGAACGCCAGCATATTTTGTTTAAAATTTCAGAGTTAGCGACGCAAACAAAGCATATCAATGAAGTATATCAACAAGTACATGAAATAATAAAATCAATAACTTACGCTGAAAACTTATACATTGCATTGTATGATCGCGAAACAGGTTGGTTAAACTTTCCGTACTGTGTGGATGAATATAGAGATAATACCCAACCGCGTCCTTTCGCCAAAGGTTATAGCGAATTAGTATTACGTACCGAACAAACTCAGCTTATTGATTGTACTAGAGCACAAAAACTACTCAAGTCAGGCGAAGTCGAGCGACTTGGACAAGTCTCTGACTCAAACTCAGCAACCAGCTGGTTAGGTGCACCATTAAAAACTGCGCAAGGTGTAATTGGCTTAATAACTTGCCAAGCCTACAACCATAAGCATATTTTCAATCAAGACGACTTTGAATTAATTACCTTTGTATCACATCAGATAGCGACTGTATTACAAGCACATTTGGCTGCTCAAGCCTTAAAACAAAGTCATCAACAATTAGAGTTTCGGGTTGCTGAAAAAACCAAAGAGATCCGCCAAACCAATATGCATTTACAAATGCAAATTGAAGAGCGTAAAAAAATAGAGCAACAGCTGTATCATGATGCCCACCACGATCCACTTACTGGCTTGCCTAATCGCAGTTTATTTTTAACCCAATTAGAAAAAACTCTACAGCATTATCAACGTTACCCTGAACAACAGTTTGCTGTGCTGTTTATTGATTTAGACAAGTTTAAGGATATTAACGATCAACTTGGTCACCAAGCTGGTGATCAGTTTTTAATTAGCGTCAGTGAGTCTTTCTCACAATGTATTAGGGAGCACGATTTACTTGCGCGTTTAGGCGGCGATGAGTTTGTTATTTTATTAACTCATTTAACTGATCGTCAACAAGCCGAAGATGTTGCTAAGCGATTAATTGAACTAATGAAAAAACCATTTTGCATGAAAGGTATATGTGTACAAAGTGGTGCCAGTGTCGGTATTACCTATTCGAAAACAAACTACAAGCATACGGATGAAATTATTCGTGATGCTGATGCTGCCATGTATTATGCAAAAAATGCCGGTCGCAGCCGGTTCGAGTTTTACCATCCACTGCTTAGTGCCGGCACCAGCCCGTATGAGTTAGAAACCAGTCATCACTTAGACTCTTTACCAATGCATTTTCGCTGCTCTGAAATTATTACACTTGATGAACAGCATCAGTCAGAGTCGCTACTTGAAGCATTTGGTGAACACCCAGTACTTGGTAGCACTAGTTTTGAAATATTAAAGAAGTTTGCCGCTGATAAAGCACAACAGCTGGAAGTGGAATTACAGTTATTAACTAAAGCGTGTCAACAAATCCAAACGGCACAACTGCAGATGGTGTTATTCCCTTGCTCGGGCTTATTACTGGAAAAAATTGAATTCCAGGCGTTATGCCAAACAATGCAAAACCACAACATAACGAAACAAATTTGTTTATTGTTTAATGAACAAGAGATCCGTTACGCCTCAGCGGTACAAATTAGTAATTTAAAAGTATTGAGTAAACAAGGCTATTCGATTGGCTTAAATGATTTTGCTAAAGATCGCTGCGAACTTAATTTACTATGCGATATTAATTTCGATTATTTATTACTTAGCTCTACCTTTAGTAAACGAGTGTTACAACAACAAAGCTTTGATTTACAACTACAAGGTGTACTAGCAATAACTAAGATAAAACAAATAAAAGTAATCGCGAAAGGCCCTTCAATATTAAATTATAGAGCCTTACTAGACACTCATGGTTTATCACTATTTATTGGTAGGCAGCATGCAATTAGTTCTACAGCAACACTCCCAGCTGACTCTTCGAACGAGCAAATTTTAAATTAACGATATGCGTCGCGGATAACCAGTTTATTATCCGCAGCTCAGATGAACTACTCAGGCTTTTTCAGCATAGCACGTAAATTAGCAACTCTGGCTTGGCCCTTTTCCATTCGTTCGGCTTGCGTATTTGGCGCTTTTTTATTTTCAAATGCTAAATCATCTTGCGGTAGCTCTTGTATAAAGCGGCTCAACTCTGTTTGTGATGTTTCGCCAAATTGACGACGAATTTTCGCATAGGTCATGGTCAGCTCTTGCTGAGCACGAGTGATCCCCACATAAGCTAAGCGACGTTCCTCATCAACGTTTTCTTCATCAATACTTACTTGATGCGGTAATAACCCCTCTTCCATGCCTACCATAAATACGTAAGGATACTCCAAGCCCTTAGAGGCATGCAGCGTTAGTAATTGCACTGCATCGGCTTCATCTTCTTCTTCGTTACGTTCTAACATGTCACGCAACGTTAACTTACTCACCACTTCAGCAAGCGTCAACGGCGGATTATCCGCATCACCTGTGAGCATATCGGTGATCCAACGGTACAACTCAGAAACATTCTTCATGCGCATTTCTGCAGCTTTCGCACTCGGTGATGACTCGTATAAATAAGCTTCGTAATTTATTTGTCTGACTAAATCTTTTACCGCTTCAAGGGTATCACCACGTACCGCATTATCTGACAGCTCAACCACCCAACGTGCAAATCCCGCTAACGAGTTTAAACCGCGACCTTTTAAGCGATAACCTAAGTCATTATCAAAACAGGTGGCAAATAAACTGGCATGTTTTTCATTGGCTAGGGTACCCAACTTTTCCAGCGTAACTGTGCCTATTTCACGGCGCGGAGTATTCACAATACGTAGAAACGCATTGTCGTCATCTTGATTCACCAATAAGCGCAAGTACGCCATTATATCTTTGATCTCAGAGCGTGAGAAAAACGACATTCCGCCACTGATCTTGTAAGGTATTCGGTTACTCATTAACGACTTTTCAAAGCCACGCGCTTGGTGATTACCACGGTATAAAATAGCATAATCTTTATAACTGGTGCGTTTCATAAATTTATGCGAGATGATCTCAGCGACGACCCGCTCTGATTCATGCTCTTCATCACGACAGCCAATCACTTTGATCGGCTCGCCATTTTCTAACTCACTAAACAGTTTTTTATCAAATTCATGAGGGTTATTGGCAATCAAGATATTAGCAGCTTTTAAAATACGCTTCACACTGCGATAGTTTTGCTCAAGCTTAATGAGCCGTAAACCTGGAAAGTCTTTGCTTAATAACACTAAGTTTTGTGGTCGAGCACCGCGCCATGAATAGATTGATTGGTCGTCATCACCTACCACGGTAAAACGCGCACGCTCACCCACAAGCAACTTAACTAATTGATATTGACTGGTATTGGTATCTTGATATTCATCCACCAGCAGGTAACGGAAACGTTGTTGCCAACGCTCACGCGAGGTTGCATTATTGATCAGTAATAAGGTGGGGATCATGATCAAGTCATCAAAATCCAAAGCATTATAGGCGCGTAACTGGGTTTGATAACGCGCATACAATTGCGCAAATAGCGCTTTTTGTGGCTCTCGCGCTTCGCGAATCGCTTGCTCTGGTAAAATAAGCTCGTTCTTCCAGCTGCCTATTTGCATTTTTAATAGATTGAGTAAATCTTTGTCTTTTTTTAGCTCTTCTTCAGTTAAGTCAGCAATTAATTGCCCGGTATCTTGATCATCAAATAATGAAAAGCCTGGTTTAAAACCCAGCGTTGTTAGTTCTTTTTTAATGATCTCAAGGCCTAAGGTATGAAAGGTAGATACCCACAAGCCTTTTGACTCTTTTTTACCTAACGTTTGAAAAACTCGCTCGCGCATCTCTTTCGCCGCTTTATTAGTAAAGGTCACCGCGGCAATATTACGTGCTTGATACTCACATTTTTGTACTAAGTAAGCGATTTTATTAGTAATTACACGAGTTTTTCCTGATCCCGCCCCCGCCAGCACTAGGCATGGACCACTAATATATTTTACCGCTTCATCTTGTTTAGGATTGAGTTTCATATCGACCAAAGAGATTGCATTAAAGACGGGCAATTTTAACGTAATCACTACAATACGCCTAGCCAATAAGGTAACATTAGCCATTATCATTTACGCGACAGTAAGGGACAGACATGATCAACCCAGCAAAACTTGAAGAAATTGCCAAACAGATTTCCAGTAACATGCCGCAAGGCGTTAAAAACCTTGCCGATACGTTTGAAGCAAAAACCAAACAAGCTATTCAAAATAAGCTTGCTGAGATGGACTTTGTCAGCCGTGAAGAATTTGATGTACAAAGCCAAGTACTAATTCGCACCCGCGAGAAGCTCGTTGCATTAGAAGCGAAAGTTGCACTACTTGAGCAACAACTCAGTAGTAATAAGCAAAGCGAGCAACCCGAATAATACCGTTTTAGTTATTACTTCAGGCAGCTTCGGCTGCCTGATTTGTTTTACGCCTTGCATACACGCGAACACCTATATACGATACGTATACGTTTTATATATAGGCACTGTTATGGGTATCGTAAAAATCAGCGATCAACTGCACGAAGAGATCCGCAAAGCCAGTACCACTATGGTACGATCTATAAACTCTCAATCTGAATACTGGATAAAGATAGGCATGCTAGCTGAGCTTAATCCAACCATGACCTACGCCGAAATAATCAAACAGCAACTTGCACAAGCCGATGTAACAGCTGGAGAATCTTTGCATGAGTGAAATAATTATTAAAACTCCCGCACAAATAGAGCTAATGCGTGAGTCTGGTCGCCTACTGGCAAAGGTGTTTGCCTATTTAGATCAACAGGTCAAAATCGGCATCACCACAATGGAGATCAATGATTTAGTAGAGCGCTATATTGTTGATGAACTTGCTGCACGTCCTGCCAGCAAAGGCCAATACGATTATCCTTATGTGTTAAACAGCTCAGTAAATGAAGTAGTCTGCCATGGTTTTCCAGACTCTAAACGCGCATTAAAATCAGGCGATATCGTCAATTTAGATATTACCCTTGAGAAGAATGGCTTTATTGCCGATTCAAGTAAAATGTATATGCTTGGTGAAGTGTCTCCGTTGGCCAAGCGCTTAGTCGAAAAAACTTATCAAGCAATGTGGCAAGGCATCAAGCTCGTAAAACCGGGAGTGAGGTTAGGCGATATAGGCAACGCTATCGCTAATTTTGCCCATACTAATGGCTATAGCGTTGTACGTGAATACTGCGGACATGGTATTGGCGAGCAAATGCACGAAGAGCCGCAAGTTTTACATTATGGTAAACGCAATACCGGCGTTGAACTTAAAGAAGGTATGACCTTTACCATTGAGCCGATGATCAACCAAGGGGCGGCAAAAGTAAAAACTAAGCCGGATGGCTGGACTGTGGTTACTCGTGATAAAAAGCTTTCTGCGCAGTGGGAGCACACCATTGTCGTCACCGCTGACGGCTATGAGGTACTGACTTTACGCGAAGAAGAAATCGCTATTGCGACGATATAAGTCAGGTTAACACCATGGCCATTTTATTAGTAAATGATCCATTGCCCCATTTGAGCTTTCAAAAATTCGCACCCGATCAACGCTTAACTGATTGGGTGCAGTGTTATTGGAAAATAGGTTCAACAACCACACAAACAGCACAGTTATTTACAGAAAAGCTCTACCCTGATGCAGGCGCAAGCCTAACAATTAATTTTAGCAATGCGACACCCGTTATTACCTTCGCATTTAATCGTCAAACGCAGGCAACAACTTTCAGCAATCAGGATTATTTAGTCAGTATTCGTTTTGCGCCTACTGGTGCTTATCACTTATTAGGTATAACGCTACACGAGTTAGCTGAAGAAAATTATCTACTCGGTGAAGATTTTACCCCAAGCTGGTATCACAGTTTAATAGCATGTGTTGAACAAATGCAAAGCAGTCCACTAACCAGCCAACTGTATTTACTCGAGCAGTGGTTACTCAGCCAAGCAATTAGCAATCAACTCGTAAAAAGCAATACCATTAAAGTGATCAAGCAGCTTATTCAACTCAATAATTCCACCAGCTATGTAGGCAAACAACTTGGCCTGACACGTCGTACTCTTGAGCGCCGCTTAAAAAAAGAAGCCGGGGTTAGTCCAGCTCAATTACAGCAATTTTACCGACTAAAAGCCGCACGCACGCTTCTAGCTGACAGCCAAACACCGATAACAGATATAGCCTTGCAATGTGGCTATTATGATCATGCTCACTTTTGTCATGCCTTTCATAATTTTACTTTTGAAACACCACTGCAATATCGCAAGCGAAAAACACCGAAAGTATAGAGGGTGTTTTCACCACACAAAAAACACATCGACTTAGCCTTTAAAACTAAGATTACAATTACTGAAGGTAGCCCGTGCCCAGATAGGACGCAGTGCTTAGGTTACGTACTTATTCTACTACGTAACGTTCAAACACTTTAAGCCCAGCACTTTTATAGTTAACATCAACTTCATCGGCACAAGTAACGACTGACTCTAAGTCGTGTAAGTGACCGTTTGCTAGACCATAAACCCAACCATGAATAGTCAACTCTTGGCCACGCTGCCATGCTTCTTGGACGATATTAGTACGGCATACATTGCGTACTTGCTCAATTACATTCAATTCAATCAAGCTATTGAGACGATCTTTTTCTGCGAGTGCATTGATCTTTGAGGTGTATTTTTCTTTTACATCACCGACGTGACGAAGCCAGTTATCAATTAAACCAAACTTAGCATCTTTGAGTACTGCCTGAACACCACCACAGCCATAGTGACCAACAACCATAATATGTTTAACTTTTAACACTTCAACGGCGTACTGCATCACTGATAAGCAGTTATGATCGGTATGCACCACCACATTCGCCACATTACGATGAACAAATAGCTCACCCGGCATTAGATCAACGATTTCATTAGCCGGTACGCGAGAGTCCGAACAACCAATCCACAAGTATTCTGGGTTTTGCTGCATGGATAGAATTTTAAAAAATTCTGGATCATCTTTACACGTTCGTTCAGCCCAGCGTTTATTATTTTCAAATAAGTTTTTTAATTTTCTCATTACATCTCTTTTCTGTCTTTGACGGTAGCTTGGATCAAGATATTACGTGGCGTTAATTGTTTTTCGCAAAACGTCTGCACACTGACTTGATAACCTTGTTGTTGCAAATATAAAGCACGATCGAGCACAAGCCAAACCTCAATTGCTCTTCTAAACACATGACGGACCAGTTCGATACGTTCAGTGACTTTTTTGCGCATTTCGCCTTTTTTTAAAAATGACTCATAATCAATACCTTGTGGTATATCTAGCGCCTTTTTCTCCGCGGCCCATGCACAAAAAGCTTTAAATGAATCTGAAAAAATAGCTTTGTTAACTGAGGGCACACTGACGTAGTTTTGTTCGCTGGTGAGACTTTTGCGTAAAGCATCAAAACCCAATCGCCATTGCACTTCAGTTTTACGAACTTTATCTACCCGAGAAGGCGCTGTCACCGTCTCTTGTAGTGCTAATTTTAAATCACGATGCGTTAACTGCAGTTGACTACGCTTACCGGCATCGCTCATAGCTTGATAATCATTCGGGGTGAATAAGTGATAGCAACACGGCGATAGACTGATTTTTTGCGTTTGCGCGCTAGCCGCGTTACTCATAAACGTCTGATGTAACGCTCCGCAAGCATGCAGCGCTACGGCATGTTGTGCTTGTTGAAAATACTCAGTTACATCATCTTTAAGTACATCTGCTTGGCTAAAGTGCATGGCTAACCCTTGTTGCAGAGCACTTTGCTGACCTTGTTCACATAAATGTTGTTGCAGTTCGATGCTGTGCACACTCGGCGCACGGTTAAATGCCAGCATACGTCCTAAATGGCCTTTCCCTGCACACCATTCTAATACAGGTAATTGTGATTCTTGGCCAAGCGCACAGACAAAATCTTGCAGCTGTGCAAACTTGCGCCCTTTAATACCATTGCTGATCCAAAACGGATATTCGCAACGCGTAGTGGAGGCTTGAGGTAAGTCACACAATGTAGCTAAGTTATTGACTACGGGAATATACGGGCTAAAAAATTGATACAAGGCATCTTGATTGCTATCGAGTTCAGCAACTTGTTGATCGCTCAACAGCGTTAATGGTTGTTCTAATTCAGGCCATGGCAGCTGATCAAAATCGAATGCAGTGCATTGCCAATAGTGGCGAGTACTATGTAATAAGTTATCTAGGGCTGTAAACTGCTCAGCAAGGCTCATGTGATTTTAGCGATGGTCATTTCATTTATGCATTATACGCTTTTTCTGAACATCAAGCGTAAATAAAGTGGTATCGATAACAAACTAATTATAATTGCTGTAATAAGCATCCACGACATTTTAATTTTTTCAGGTTCAACATACTGGTAAATAAAGCCATCTTGCGCCTGATTAAAGGCATCTTGCTCAATCCCGTATAGATCAGCAATCAACCGCCATTTCGCTATCGACATAGATCCTAAATTAGTGCCAGGTGGTAAAATATAATCACTCAATACTTCAGCTTCATAGGCAAGCTGAGAAAAGCTTTTATCAGGTGCGTATTGGTGTTGAGTTAATGCAATTGTTTCATCCATATGCATCATTGCATAGCGCCAGCCCTTTAAGCTGGCCTGATAAAATGCTTCAACTGTTTGCGGATGTTGTTCGAGCATATTTTCTGTGGTGTAAAGAATATCGCTATAAACATTAATTCCATACTTCTGCGGGCAAATAAGTCTATAGTCGATGCCTTGCTCACGCATTATATACGGCTCATTAGTCACGTACACTTGCATCGCATCAATACTCCCAGCTAACCAATCCGTAATGCTGTTACCACTTTCATAAGAAGGTAAATTATTTGTTTGGATACCACTGCGTTCGAGCATTACCAATAATTCGGCATTTTCTTTGCGGCTGATACTGCTAAGACGCTTATTGACAAAATCCCGAGGATGAAAAATATCGGAGCTTTTTTTTACCATCCAACAATAAGGAGAAAATTGTAAAATAGCAGCCATTGCCACCAAGGGTTTACCTGCGATCCGTTGCTGTAAAATACCTGAGTGCCCGACCCCGAAGTGAGCTTGGCCAGCCAACACTTTACTAAAGGTATCTGGGTTCTCAGGATCTGCCGGTAAAATAGTGACGTTTAGCCCTGCCGCTTTGTAAAAGCCTTGTTGCTGAGCCATATAGTAACCAGAAAATTGAAATTGATGCGTCCACTTTAGTTGTAAAGTCACATCCGCTGCCGCAACACTTTGCCCGCTGAGTATAAGCAAAGTAGCATAAAGCTGAAATTTCAGTCCTTTTAATGACAAATCGTAATCTAATTAGTTGGCTAATATTGCTATAACTATAAACCCAAGACATTGAGTTTGCAAAGAGACAAAAAAGCACCTCAATTGAGGTGCTTGCTTATACTAAAACCACCTCAAGCTACAGAATTCGTATCTTGAGGTGGTTTTAGTATATATTTAATTATTAACCGCTTGCACCCTATCAATGGGACGTTGAGTAGTTAAAAATTGGGTAAAACATGGATTCAGTGTTTCATCTTGCACACTGTAACCTAAGCGATTTAAATGCTCGTTGAATACCTCATACTGACTAGGCTCAATCGCAAACCCTGCTAATACATTACCCATCGAACCACCATGATTACGATAATGAAACAAAGTAATATTCCAATTGCTACCTAAGGTATCTAAAAAGCGCGCTAGTGCGCCTGGATATTCAGGAAACTCAAAGCGTAATAACCGCTCATGCATCTGCTCAGGTGCTTTACCACCAACCATATAACGAACATGTAATTTAGCCAGTTCGTTATCTGATAAATCACAAAATTGATAGCCATTGGTGGTTAAATCAGCTGTCAGTTCATCTAACTCTTGCTGACCTTGGCGCAGTGCAACACCAACAAATATTTGCGCTTCACCAGGGCCTGCGTAACGGTAGTTAAATTCAGTAATTGCGCGACCACCTAATGAGGCGCAAAACTGTTTAAAGCTGCCTTTTTCTTCATTGATGGTTACTGCTAACAACGCTTCGTTTTTCTCTCCCAGCGCAGTACGCTCAGCCACATAACGTAAGCGGTCAAAGTTTAAGTTTGCGCCAGATAACACAGCTGCTAAATGCAGCCCTTTTTGGCCTGTTTGCTGACACCATTTTTTCAGCCCAGCCGTTGCCAGCGCACCTGATGGCTCAGCAATCGCACGGGTTGAAACAAAAATATCTTGCATCGCCGCACATATTTCATCACCGGTTACAGTGACTACTTCATCACAAAACTTTTGCGCTAAACGAAAGGTTTCGGTACCAATAATTTTTACCGCAACACCATCGGCAAAACTGCCAACCCGTTCAAGCTCGACGGGCTTGCCTGCTGCAAGTGCCGCTTGTAAACAGGCACTTTCATCAGCTTCTACACCGATTACTTTTATATCTGGGCGCAATGACTTTATATACACGGCCATACCAGCAAGTAAGCCACCACCACCAACTGGAATAAATACCGCATCAAGTTGATTAAGCTGCTGCATTAATTCACGTGCAACCGTGCCTTGCCCTACAATTACATCAGGATCATCAAATGGAGGAACAAATATGCCGTCGCGCTGCTCAGTAAGTTCTAGTGCATAAGCTTTGGCAGCATCAAAATGATGGCCATGTAAAACCACTTCGCCACCAAGCGCACGTACCGCATTGACTTTGATTTCAGGGGTCGTCACTGGCATTACAATCGTTGCTTGATGCCCTAAGTGTGACGCACTGAGCGCCACCCCTTGAGCATGATTACCAGCTGAGGCAGTGATCACCACTGAACCGGCTGGCAGTTTAGCCAGTTTGTTGTATGCACCACGCAGTTTAAACGAATAAACTGGCTGCTGATCTTCGCGCTTTAGCCATACTTGATTACCAAGACGAGCACTGAGTTCAGCCATTTCGCTAACCTCAGTAACTTTTGCCAGTGGTTCCATATTAGCCTGGATAATAGCGCGAAAATAATCGAGCTCTTGAGAAACCATAATTAACTAAGCTCCTCCAGTTTGGCTAAATCACGCACCGCGCCTTTATCAGCACTGGTTGCAAGTAGCGCATACGCTTTTAGCGCAGATGATACATAACGTTCACGATCGAGTGGTTTGTAAGCTTGTTTACCACGAGCAAGTTGCTTTTGCTTACGCGCTTCAAGTTCTTCATCTGTTAACGCTAACGTGATTTCGCGGGTAGCGATATCGATAATAATTTTATCGCCGTTTTCAACATAAGCAATGGCACCACCACTGGCCGCTTCTGGTGAAACGTGGCCAATTGATAAACCTGACGTACCGCCCGAGAAGCGACCATCGGTTATAAGTGCGCACTGCTCAGCCAAACCTTTTGATTTTAAGTAACTGGTTGGATAAAGCATTTCCTGCATGCCAGGTCCGCCTTTCGGTCCTTCGTAGCGAATAACGACTACGTCACCGGCTTTTACTTCGTCATTTAAAATGCCTTCAACTGAATCATCTTGTGATTCATACACCACGGCGGTGCCTTCAAAGTGTAGCATTTCATCAACCACACCCGCGCTTTTCACAATACAACCATCAACAGCTAAATTACCCGATAGTACGGCTAAGCCGCCATCTTGGCGAAACGCATGTTCAACGCTACGGATACAACCATGTTCACGGTCATTATCGCCTTCATCCCAACGACATTCTTGGCTCATTGCTTTGGTGGTACGAATGCCCGCAGGTCCCGCTCGGTAAAACTTTTGTGCTGCTTCGTTGTTTGGATCAGTGGCATCCCATTTTTTAACTAGCTCTGCCATAGTCATGCCAGCAACATGGTTTACCGACAGATCCACTAAGCCAGCTTTGCCAAGCTCGCGAATTATTGCCATCATGCCACCAGCACGATGCACATCTTCAATATGGTATTGCGCGGTTGCAGGCGCTACTTTGCATAAGAAAGGTGTTTTACGAGATAACGCATCAATGTGCGACATATCAAAATCAACACCGGCTTCTTGCGCAGCGGCAAGTAAATGCAATACGGTATTTGACGAGCCACCCATAGCAATATCAACCACCATGGCATTCATAAACGCGGTTTTATTAGCGATAGCACGCGGCAAGACTTCTTTATTATCTTTTTGGTAATACTCACGGCATAAATCAACAATTCGTGCACCGGCTTCAACATACAGTTGTTTACGATCTTTATGAGTCGCAAGTGTAGTGCCGTTACCAGGTAGTGCGAGGCCAATTGCTTCTAATAAACAGTTCATTGAGTTGGCGGTAAACATGCCCGAACACGAGCCACAGGTAGGACACGCTGAGCGCTCTACTTGCTCTGAGTCAGCATCACTTACTGATTCATCAGCACCTTTTACCATGGCATCCACTAAATCTAGTTTGATATCAATATTAGCAAGCTTAGTTTTACCGGCTTCCATTGGGCCGCCAGACACAAAGATTACTGGAATGTCTAAACGAAGTGCCGCCAGCATCATCCCAGGGGTGATTTTGTCGCAGTTAGAAATACAGATCATTGCATCGGCGCAGTGACCATTTACCATGTATTCAACTGAGTCAGCAATTAAGTCGCGCGATGGTAATGAATACAGCATACCGCCGTGGCCCATGGCAATACCATCATCAATGGCAATAGTATTAAATTCTTTTGGCACACCACCCGCTTGAGTGATGGTTTCTGCCATAAGCTCACTGAGTTGGTTAAGATGCACATGACCCGGTACAAATTGCGTGAATGAGTTTACAACCGCAATAATCGGTTTGCCAAAATCGCTATCTGTCATTCCTGTTGCACGCCATAATGCACGAGCACCTGCGCGCTTTCGACCTTCAGTTGTTGTTGCACTTCTTAATTTAGCCATAGTTACCTCAGTGTTTGCAGTTACTTTTAATATGTAACTGACATCCTCATTCTTAAATTTTTATTGCTAAGGGGAAAAGACCCAATAGCCCTGTTGATTTAGTTTTTACAGCAAACTACATTGCTTGCTGTTGTAAATTTTCTAGTGTTACTTGCTTAACGTCCACCAGCTTATTGAGCTGCGTGGTTAATAAGTGAATTGGCTTATCACTGTCGACCGTCATAGCCACATGGTAATGACCATCATCCATATTCAATTGAAAATGGGTTAAATCAAAACCACGATGACGAACTACACGCAAAAAGCGCTCAACGGCGATACTTTGATTTTTTAAAGCGACTGTTAAACTGTGTTTCATTTTCCACTCTCCGTCATCATTTCGTCATTCGCGGCACCCGGCGGTACTAGCGGCCAAACATTTTCTTTATCGTCGATACAGGCATGTACTATATAAGGACCTTTACTATTCACTAATGCTGTAATTGCATCATCAACTTGGTTAGCGTGAGTAATCGTTTGCCCAGCGATACCAAATACGGCAGCCAATTGCACAAAATCAGGGTTATCTGATAAATCAGTTTCAGAATAACGCCCTTCAAAAAATAACTCTTGCCATTGACGAACCATACCTAAACGTTGGTTATCTAAAATTAATATTTTTACCGGTAAATTGTTACGACGAATAGTGGCTAACTCTTGAATGTTCATCATGATTGAACCATCACCAGAAACAGTGATCACAAAATCATTTGGTCGAGCGACTTGCGCACCAATGGCCGCAGGTAAACCAAAGCCCATAGTGCCTGCGCCACCACTACTTAAATGGTTGCTTGGATGACTAAACTTCATATGTTGTGCCACCCACATTTGGTGCTGACCAACATCACAACACACAACGCCTGTACTTGGCATCCGCTGGCTTAGTTGGCTTAATAAATACGGGGCATATACTTTTTCGCCCGGATAGTCATAACGCCATGCATGTTCAATCATCATCTCTTTGGCATGATCACGCCATGCTTGTTCTGTTACAAAGCACTCTAATTGCGGCAATGAGGTTTTTAAATCAGCAACTAATGATGCTTTAACTGGTTTACGCTTACCAATTTCAGCAGCATCTATATCTAAATGGATCACTTTTGCTTTAGCCGCAAACTTGCCTAAATTGCCTGTTACACGGTCATCAAAGCGCGCACCGATACATACGAGTACATCACACTCTTGTACCGCTAAATTTGCAGCTTGGCCACCATGCATACCCAACATACCTAAGTTATATTCGTAATCAGGTAATACACTGCCCAATGCTTTTAGCGTTGAAACCGCAGGCATTTGAGTTTTTTCTAAAAATTGCATTAGTTGTACTTGCGCATCAGCCGCCTGTACACCGCCGCCAACATAGGCAACAGGCCGTTTGGCTTCGCTTAATAATTGGTTAGCAATAGCCACTTGCTTTAAATCTAACACCGGTAAGTAATCATCAGCCGCAAGCCAAGGATGAAAAGGCACTTGCGCCATTTGAATATCTTTTGGTATATCTACTAACACAGGGCCTGGACGACCTGATTGCGCTAAATGCATGGCTTCTTGCAGTATTTCGGCTAAATCTTCAGGACGTTCAACCATATAACTGTGCTTAGTGCAGGATAATGACATACCTAATACATCAATCTCTTGAAACGCATCAGAGCCAATGGCAGCAGTTGGTACTTGGCCTGTGATCGCAAGTAATGGTACTGAGTCCATCATCGCATCAGCAAGCGCGGTGATTAAGTTAGTAGCCCCAGGGCCTGAAGTCGCAAAACACACCCCAAGTTTACCCGTGCTACGAGCAAAACCAACAGCAGCAAAACCCGCACCTTGCTCATGACGAGTGAGATAATGTTTAACCGGCGCACCATACAGCGCATCGTAAATTGGCATGATTGCCCCACCAGGGTAACCAAATACTTCTTTTACGCCGTGTTTGGCTAATAAATCAATTGTTAACTCTGCGCCTGTCATTAAATAATCCTCATTCCTCAGTGACATATCTATACTTAACTATTGCTAAACCCTGAAACTAAAAAGCCCCCCGACTGGTTAAGTGCGGGGGGCTTTTATAATGCTTTACGTATTTTTAAAGCACTAAGTAGCCCCCGCGGTAATAATAATCACCACGACGTTAATAAGGACTAGGTTTAGTGCGTTTGTAAGCATGTAATAAATACCAAAATTTGTTAATTTACGAAGGAATTGCAACTCCCCCGCTGTCTTTTTATATTAGTACCGCGATGGGAGTGCTAAGTCAACCTTAAAATCAATCTAAAAAAACACTCACCAATCAATTTTAAAGGCATAAAAATCCAATATATAAGCCTAAATAGATTAATTTTCCTAATATATGAAGCTATTGATATTTCATACCTCGTTATAACCAATTACTGGTTTGATTAATTTTTGACGAAATCACAATAAATCATTCTTTTTTAAATCACCTCATTCAGGAAATGACTAGTTACCCTTAAGTGTTTCTTAAGTCTTGGACTCTACCATGCAGGTATTAAATTATTATTATTGAGTTCTCAATTTATGTTGGTAAGCCAATTTCTCAGCACAGGTTTTAAAAAGCGCTTCTACATTACCTGTAGCGCCAATACTTTTATCATCGCATTAGCATGTTATTACTGCTTAATCATCAATATCCCTTTTATGCATGGTGCATTTAACGCAATCACCACATTGCCCTCTTTTTCGTGGTTATTTTTACTCTCAGTGCCGTTACTGTTGCTGTGCTTATTAATTATTTTCTTTTCATTCTTATCTAGTCGCTGGCTACTCAAACCAATTAATTACATATTATTGTTAAGCTCGTGCGCCGTTCTTTACGGCACTTTAAATTATGGAGTGGTATTTGACTATTCTATGATTCAAAACACCTTTGAAACTGACGGTCATGAAGCGGCAAGCTATCTTAACTTGCAATTTATTATATTCTTTTGTTTGTTCGCCTTACTGCCGCTATTGGTTTTAATCAAAACCAAGGTTCGCTTTAGTCTGGTTAGCAAAGAGCTGGTGAGTCGTTGTAAACTGCTACTGGGCTGCTTTGCCTTAATCGCCGTAATTGTATTGAGTTTTTATGCCGACTATGCCGCTACCGGACGTAACAATCAATTATTAAAGAAAGAGTTAATTCCATTCCAATATTTAAGCAGTGGCTATAAATATATTCGCGATCAATGGCTGGTCTCTGACGAACCATTTCAAATTTTAGACCCAGCACCAGTACTAAGTGCATCACAACACACTCAAGTAACCGTTATCGTGGTAGGTGAAACAGCACGTGCTGAAAACTTTGCTTACCAAGGCTATACACGCGATACCAACCGTTTCACTCGACCTTTCAAAGTAACGTACCTGAACAATGTAGCATCCTGTGGAACCGCAACAGCGGTATCGGTCCCTTGTATGTTCTCACAACAAAACCAAGCTGAGTTCTCACGTAACGAAGCTGATAACCAGCAAAATATTCTCGACATTGCCCAAAGCGCTGGCGCTGATGTGTTGTGGGTTGATAATAACAGTGGCTGTAAAAATGTCTGTAATCGCGTTACCAACATTACCATCAAGGTAGATAACTCTGCACTTTGTGAACAACAGCATTGCTATGACGAAGCGTTACTAGCACCACTTAAACGTAAACTAGCTAATTTAAGCCAAGCTAATACGGTCATTGTATTGCATATGATGGGCTCTCATGGACCCACTTACTTTCAGCGCTACCCAGATCAATTTAAGCAATTCACACCAACCTGCGACCGCAGTGATATACAAAACTGTAGCACTGAGCAGTTAGTTAATACTTATGACAACACCATAGCGTATAGCGACTACGTAAATTCATTAATGTTAACCGAACTAAATAACTTACCTGACAATATTGATAAAACCTTTGTATATATTTCAGATCACGGTGAGTCGCTCGGCGAAAATGGCGCCTACTTACATGGCTTTCCGTATAGCTTTGCTCCTAGTGGCCAAACCCATGTCCCTATGTATATGTGGGCTGCCAAAGGCAACCAACGTATTACAGAAAGTTGCTTAAAGAGTGTTGATCAACAACAAGCTGCTTCTCACGACAATATATTCCATACATTAATCACTCTAATAGGCATCAAAAGTAAAGCCTATGAACAGTCTTTAGATTTAGTAAGTAACTGTAAAGCAATTAATAAAAAAGTGAAAAACAATAATGAATAATTCGAAAACGGTACTCAAACGCCAAGGACTACTACGCCTTTTATTTACCTTACGCCATACTTTCAATGGCTTAAAATGGATGACGCGATTTGAAGCTGCATTTCAGCAAGAACTCGCGCTATTTTTATTACTTGGAGTGTTTGCGTGGCTGGCGAATATTCCCACCAGCGATAAACTTATTTTAATTGCCAGCTTGCTGTTTGTACTATTCGCCGAGTTAGTCAATACCGCGATTGAAGTGGTGGTTGATCGTATTGGTACAGAACATCATGAACTCTCTGGGCTGGCTAAAGATATTGCCTCTGCCAGTGTATTTATAGCAATGATGATTAGCACACTGGTTTGGTGGGCTATTTTATGGGCATAACTGATAAATTTAGTCTTGCGCAACTACAAAATAGACTCGGTCCATATTGGGTATTGCTAACATTTTTTAGTTTATCGCTAACTATGTTAACCCTGGCTCGTTTTAGCTTAAGTGTATGGCAAGGTGAGCGAGTATTTAGCTCTCATGCTTGGCTAAATATTTTTGTTGGCGGCTTGCGCGTTGATACGGCTACCTTAAGTTATATTTTAATGCCGGCATTGTTGTTGATAATTATCAGCACATTAGTCTCTAAACAGCAGCTTATTCGTGGCATCATTAAATACTATTTATTGCTAATGACCGCATTGCTGATCTTCTTTGAAGTGATCACTGCGACCTTTATTAGTGAATATGACTTGCGTCCAAACCGCTTATTTATTGAATACTTAATATACCCAAAAGAAGTCTCTCGCATGATTTTTGCGGGGTATAAAATAGAGGTATTCACCACTTTTTTATTCTTGATCGTTGGGGTAAAACTGGCTACAAAAGTTTTTACCAGCCAATGGCGTAGCCACTGTCAGTTGCCAATCATAAAACACTCCTTATTGGTGATTAGCTTACTGTGCTTAACCGTTCTAGGTGCACGTAACTCACTAGGTCATCGACCGTTAAACCCTGCAATGATGGCATTCTCAACTGATCATTTACTTAATGATCTTAGTCTTAACTCGTTGTATAGCGTAGCCTTTGCAATTAAACAACTCAGTAATGAAAAATCAAGCCAAGACTTTTATGGCACCATGGCCGAAGAGGAATTATTAGCCTTAGTACGCGCGAGTATGCAAAATGAGCAAGCTGTTTTTAACGATGCCAGCGCACCAACCAAAACCTTTCATCAAGCGGCGTATCAAGGGAAGCCCAAAAACTTAGTTATCATTTTGCAAGAAAGTTTAGGAGCACGTTATGTGGGTACTTTAGGCGGCTTACCTTTAACCCCTAATATAGATAAACTTTATCAGCGAGGTTGGGGGTTTGATAATCTATACGCCACGGGCACACGCTCAGTTCGCGGTATAGAAGCGGTTATTACTGGATTTACCCCCACCCCTTCTCGCGCAGTAGTAAAGCTTGATAAATCGCAACGTGATTTTTTTACCATTGCTGACTTTTTAAGCAAACAAGATTACCAAACCCAGTTTATTTACGGTGGTGAAAGCCACTTTGATAATATGCAAAGCTTCTTTTTGGGTAATGGTTTTCAACACATTGTAGATAGTAATGACTTTGCCAATATTGATTTTAATGGCTCATGGGGTGCATCGGATGAAGACTTATACAACCAAGCAGATATAGAACTCACCAAGTTACAGCAGCAAGGGCAGCCATTTTTTAGCTTAGTATTTTCCAGCTCTAACCATAGCCCGTATGAGTTCCCTGATAATAAAATTGCACTTTACGATAATGAAAAACAAACTCGCAATAATGCAGCAAAATATGCCGATTATGCGCTAGGCACCTTTATCGAAAAAGCAAAGCAATCAAGTTACTGGGACGATACCGTCTTTATAGTGATTGCTGATCATGACTCGCGCGTATCGGGGGCAAGTTTAGTACCGATTGATCACTTTCGTATTCCTGCGGTTATTTTTGGTAAAGGTATCAATGCCAAGCGTGATCATCAGTTGGCTAGCCAACTTGATATTCCGACGACATTATTATCATTGATTGGAGCCAGTGGTGAACATCCGATGATAGGTCGCGATCTTACGCAGCCAATCGCAGATAATAAACAACGCGCAATGATGCAATACGATAAAAACTTTGCCTACATAACCGGTAATAGTGGCCAAGGTAATAAGGTCGTAATTTTACAACCACAAAAACCAGCAACCACTTATATATACACACAAGATAAATTAGTGCCCACCAGCAACGACCCACAATTGGTGAAAAAAGCACTGGCACATGCCAATTTAGGTAATTTAGCCTATCAAAAGAGTTGGTATCATTAATCTATAAGCCTTGCTAAAGTAGCAAAGCGAACATGTTATTTAATTGAGTTAAGATCATGAAGATACTCGTAATCGAAGATTCTGAACCGCTTAGACGCAGCCTAGATGTAGGCCTTAATAATCTCGGTTTTACCGTGGACGGTACCGGTGATGGTTCACACGGTTTAAGCATGGCACTGTGTGGCGACTATGATTTAATCATTCTCGACTTAATGCTACCAAGTGTTGATGGCATGAGTATTCTCAAGGCACTGCGTAGCAGCTCGAGTCAAACTCGGGTATTAATTTTATCTGCTCGCTCTGAAGCACAAGACAAAATAAACGGCTTAATGAAAGGTGCTGATGATTATCTAACGAAACCGTTTTCGTTTGAAGAACTACATGCCAGAGTACTGGCGCTGTCTCGGCGAGGCCAATTACAAAACCAGCAAAACACACTCTGTGTAGGAGAATGCGTGTTAGATTTGAGCTTAAAAACACTGCATTATCAGCAGCAGCCTATAAACCTTACTCGCAACGAATATAAAATCATTGAGTGCTTATTTAGTGCCAAAGAACGGGTATTAGGCCTTGAGATGATCAGCGAAGCCGTGGTCGGCCAATTTGATATGCTGTCAAAAAATGCGCTAGAAGCGCATATTTCAGCGATCCGCAAAAAAGTACGGCTGCTCGGCGGCGAACTACCAATTAAAAATAAACGTGGATTTGGTTATGTCGCCTCTCAAAACTGAGCTGCCAAAAACTAAACGTCACTCTATCAAGCGTAAACTAGTCAATAATATTAGTGCCGTACTATCGATTATTCTGGTTACTATTTTTTTAACCGTCGATTTGAGTGTTGATTCTTGGGTTGAAAATCAATTTAATCAATCTTTAACTAATAAATCTAATTATTTAAAAACCTTAGTAAAAGATCATAATGGCAAACTAGAATTTGATTTTGCTGGCGAGTTTATGTCTGAATATGAGCAGGCCAATGCCAGCGAATTTTATCAGCTATGGCACGAACAACTGACGTTTGAAAAATCAGATTCATTGCAACTATATCAAAATATTGATTTACCCAATTTAGCTATCCCCATTAACGAATTTAAAATTATTGATTACACTCTGCCTAACGGTGAAGAGGGTCGCGCTATGATCAGCCACTTCATTGCCCAGCAAGAAAATGAAGCAGCGCGCGGCAGCGGTCATTTTAAGACCATGGTTTTAACTATCGCCGC
The DNA here is from genome assembly GCF_014164315.1 of Pseudoalteromonas sp. SG44-1. Lineage (NCBI taxonomy): Bacteria > Pseudomonadati > Pseudomonadota > Gammaproteobacteria > Alteromonadales > Pseudoalteromonadaceae > Pseudoalteromonas > Pseudoalteromonas sp. SG44-1. The sequence continues at coordinate 21,598 of NZ_JACJEW010000004.1, read as the reverse complement.
TCCTATTTCATCATTAAATAAAGTATTACTGATCATTGATGTGGTTTTTATTCTGACCTGCATTATCGCAGTTTTTGGAGTACGTTATTTAGTCACTCGAATCGTTAACCGTGGCCTCTTTCCACTGAACAACTTAAATGAACAAATAAAATTACTCGATATCACTGGCGCCTCACAAACTATCAAAAGCGACTTTCAAGTAGAGGAAATTGAACCTATTCGTAATGAGCTGAATAAATTTATTACCACCAATCAACAGCTCTATCAAAATGAAAAACGCCTAACCAGCGACATCGCACATGAATTAAAAACACCAATTTCTGAGCTGATCAGCTTGTCGGAAGTGGCACTGCGTTACCCTGATGATGAGCGTATTAGCGCCACATATACCAGCGACATTTTGGCTATATCACAGCGTATGAAAACCATCGTCAATAACTTACTGCTATTACAACGCGCTGGTAGTAGCGCTGTAGAGCTCAATTTAGAAAGCGTTAATTTAAGTGACTTTATTACGCAATTAAGCAATGAACTGCAGTTTAAACATGCCGATATTGAGCAGCGCTTACAGCTAGATGTTGCAACTGAGCTGATGATCACCGCTGACCGATTTTGCCTGCATACCATTTTATCTAACTTGCTCGATAACGCATTGTTTTATGGGCTTAGCACCCAACCTATCAACTTACAGGTCGAACAAACTAAATATCACACCACAATCACGCTATGCAACGCTTTAGCTAAGCCTTTAAGTGAACAACAACTTGAGGCTATTTTTGATCCCCTTTACCAGCTTGATAGCTCACGAACGAATAACCAACGCCACGGCTTGGGGCTAGCGATAGTTAACAGTTTATGTAATCTCAATAACTTTACCATCAGCGCAAAAAACAAGCCAAACTCTCGCTTAGCATTAATTTTAACGTTACCCAATTAAGCGTATTGGTTTAATATGGATATATACCCAACCAATAAGGACAATTATGAACCTCACTCAGCGTATTAGCAGTTACTTTATTTTATCCCTTTTACTGTGTATTAGTTTTGCTAGCCACAGTGAACCTGGGTTGTGGCAAATAGAAAAAAATGGCGTTAAATCATATTTGTTTGGCACTGTGCATGTCGGTGATGCCACTATGAAAGGGCTACCTAAAAAAGTAACCGACGCGCTTGATGCCAGCGATCAAGTAATTGTTGAAGTCGATGTTAGTGCAATCAGCCCGATGGAAATGCAGCGCCGCTCTATGCCATTTATGATGCTAAAAAACGGTAATACTCTACAAAGCGAATTATCTGAGCAAAACTATAAAAAGCTTCAGCAATACTTCAGCAACAAATCAATTGATATAGCGATGTTTAATAACCTAGCTCCATGGGCCGTAATGGTTACTATGCTGCAAATGGAATTTCAAAATATTGGTTTTTCTGATCAATATGGCATTGATAAACAAGTGCTTGCCTATACAAAAGCGAACAATATACCGGTTGGCGAATTAGAAACGCTCGAATATCAAATGGAGATGTTTAATAATCTATCGTTGTTAAGTAACGAAATGATTGAAGAAACGTTTGAACAGCTTGCCGATGTTGAAACCTACTTTATAACCTTAGTTAATGCATGGAAAAATGGCGATATGGCCACCTTAACTAAGTACTACAATGAAAGCTTTGATGACAGCAACTACGGTGAGATCAGCGAACAAGTTATGCTGATTGAACGTAACAATAATTGGATAAAAGAGCTCACACCTCGCATTGGTAAAGAAAAACTATTTATCGCCGTAGGCGCCCTGCATTTGCCAGAACAACACGGTTTATTAAAGCAGTTTAAAAACCAAGGTTTTACAGTAACTCGCCTGTAATTACTCACGAAAAGACAACTCACCTGCTTGGCTAGTAATAGCCAAGCGGTTATAGGTATCAATGCAAAAGCGGCTATAATTTTTGACAAGCTTTTGCAAAAAACTCTTACTTAAAACGCTGTTATGGCATTTATTTAGCAATAAACTCACCACTTTCTGCAAGTATTTTTTCAAATAATTCTATTGCACTATGGCTCTCTTCATCCGATCCCCATTGAGATGCCTCACCCCAAATAACTCCCCACTCATCAGACTAAATACTTATATCTGACAACCGTGACGATTTATCTGAATGTGTTACACATAAATAATTTCCATCAAATTCGATAGTGAAGCTATGCTTAGAAAAAGCAGATTCACATGCAGCTCTAAAATCAGCAGACTCTGGCGGTGAAAAAAACTCGATATGCTTCTTTGAGCTTCCCTGTTTATGAGACACTTTATATTCTTGCATATTATTGATGCCTCAAGCAGCTATGGTACATATTTCTGCCATAGCTGCTCAAATTCTTGTTTTGAGATACTTATTCCCTGAAATTCAACATCAGAGTTTATCTCCTCTAGTTGCGGCACTTCAACAATACCGAGCATCGTATTTTCGGTGTGGGTTTCACCCGAAGCAAATCCAAGCTTTCCATTACGACAAAACTCAAGCTTGCGGAGTTCAAAATTATCATCACCAATTTCGGATACGAGACGAAACGGCTCATCTTCAAGGTCATGTATCCACTCGACATCAATGTATCTCATATTTATCTCCAATAGCGCCATCACCCGCCAACTAGCTGACCTCGGGTGATCACCCTGCTATATTTTTTATGTGTCTTGAGGGACATCATCCCAATCTAATTGTTTATCAAGACACCAGCTTAGCGCTCGACGGCGCTCCATGATTATGCTCATATTAAAATTATCATGGGGGTCATTATTAAGTTGGTAATGCCTACAACTCCACATAGCTCGATAATATACATCTCTCATTTTATATATTTCTTCAAACGAGCGGATTTTAATATCTTTCGTAAACTTTTCTGGGCCTTCTTCTTGCTGTAGATCCGGGCAGTAGTCGATCATATCGTCCGGTATTGGGTATGGAAAACTGAGGTCATCGAATTTATTCATAACCCAAATCAACGCCCAGAGTGACTCAAGATACCAATGTAAATTGATTTTATCTTGCTCACTTATGTTTTCTTGGGATTGTGTAAGAATAGTTTTCTCAACGTCTGACAAGTGTTCAGCTAGTTGGTTTTCATCGATATAGTTTTTTATGAAGTCAATTGGGGCGTTGAATGCAATATTGATCATTGCATTCATAATCAGTGCTCTATTTATGATCTCACTATCTGATCTCATCTGTGAGATATCATAGACAGGAAGCCAATCACAAATTTCCCCATCAAAACTTGAAACAATAGTTTCGCTTTCTTTTTTAATTGCTTGAGTATCCATAACCTCTCCCTAATTTTCCCTAAATATAACAAGCCTGTAAAATTGCTCGTTTTAAATTTATTGCCATTGATGTATCAACCATAGCTGAGCTCATATGTATTAGTGGCTAACTCAATATTCACCAGAAATAATTAATTCACTTTGCGATTTTACGACTATGAAAGCAACCGAGTTTTGCTTACTTTTGAAACCAACAGAACAAATAGCCATACTACCTAAGCCACATGTCACTTCAGGATATTGTTCGCTGATGGAAGTTTCACCTTCTTGGTTTGGCACTAGCTGCCAACCACTGTTTAAAAACTCACGTTTAACTACTTCATAGCTTTTTCCTTTATACTGAGAAAAATCTAATTCATCAGCATGCAAAACCGCATTACTGCTGAATATTAAAGCAAACAGGCATGCAAACTTAAATTTCAAATATACAGCCTAAACTTGTTAAGGGCTGACTTCGTAGCCATGTTCGGTTATCAGTAGTGATAGTAAGCCCTCTAATTGCACATCAGTTTTTGGGATAAACGTTACATCGCCTGCATCCGAATCGTGATCAAGCGTTAGTTCTTGGCCCAAAAAATTGTAAACTCGACTAAATACCCCAAAAGGTAGAAATACAGATTCATCTTTTAACTCACAGAATGAGTCTAATATGAGTTGTGCATTTTTATATGCAGCATACCCATTAGGATCGATGTCGTAGTCTGGTAATACCGATGCCCGCAAAAATCCTGACATTTTATATTTTCGTAATTTATTGCTCATAGGCTCTTAACGCGAAGCTTTTAATAAACAGTTCGAAATTTTTCATTGTAATTATCTTCATGCCCACGTCACGCAGTCAGTGTCAAATAATCACTTATTAGCTACCTAATCGAGATAAATAGTTTCTTGCACATTCACCGACGAAACGCCGGCCAGGATTAGTGCCAGCAATCCAGTCCTCAATGGGAAAAAGATCAAATAGGCCGACTTTCACAAGCGTTGGCACAGCAAGTTCTAGCTCTTTCTCTACTAGCTCTCGCTCGCCAGCATTATAAAGATTAATGTTATATAACATTGTTGCCACGGTTCCTGTCTGAACCCGACTCCCATCTTTTAAATGAACTGAAGGTAAAACCTCCCCGTCCTTAACTACTTTCTGATTTACAGTAGCCAGCTGTTCTGTATTTTCGACATTAGTTTTCATTCAGGATAACCCTATTTCAAGTAGTTAACGAACTTGTAGAATAACGCAATTTTATTTTTATTTATTTCTCAACCATAGCCGAGTTGCTATTTTGATTCAATCGTTTGCTGATTTTCTACTTTGATCGCTATTACCATAATTGATTTCAAAATGTGAATGACCGAAAATTCGTATTTTTCGAATTACTGACATTTACCTGTCGTTTGCCATTTAAATGTTCACAATCCCCTCATGTGATACTGGCTATGCTACAGCACCATGCCCCTGTGTAGATTATCAGTTGCAACTAAACTCTTTGCTAACAAGCCTATGCGATACTCAAGTGATTGACTTTACTCATTAAATAAAAAACATTCTGATATTAAAATGGGGTCTTAATCTCTTCTCATATACCGCTTTTAAATAACTGCCATTTGGACATTAACTTACTCTTTTTTGAGTTTATTTGCCTAACGTACTGGCTACTGCTGTACATAAGAATAGTTAAAAACCATAACGTTAAAGATGTATGGGGTAACGTCAGAATAAAGCGTTTCCCCCATATTCAACCGACGACATGTTCGGTTTAGTTAAGATCCGATATGATCCGCTTGAGAGCATCGAGTTCAACTTTATCATTTCGTTGTTCCCAAGCATTCATAATATCTGCAACAGCCAACCCATGTTCATCAGCCAATGCAGAGCGTAACGCCCAAGCCACTAGATGATTGGGGTTTTTCCAACCGTCATATAAATCATAAATATGATGATCTGATAAAAACACTTGTGATCCGCTACTGTTGGTCATCACAAACCAATCACCAACTGGGTCAGAGCCTAATGAAAATAACTCATCGTCACGTTCAAAGTCATCCAACTCTTCTCTGAAGTTAAAACCAATCATATCCTGTCTAAAAGGCCATAAAAACGGAAACTTGCCGCTCGAAACAAGCTGGAAATAGGCTTCAATCCAAGAATGCCATTGCGGTGAAATAATCGCTTTACATCGAGATACTACTTCCTCTTTTAATACAACCGGTGAAATATAGTCTAACTCTTTCAACGCTTTGCATTCTTCAAGAAACTGGACTGGAAAATAGTTATCGGGGATCGGATTAGTAATAATTTCGAGTAATTGTTCTTCGTTCACTTAATTTTCCTATTTAAATAATACAGATGGAGTCTCATCAATAACTGATGACACTAGTAATTAAAATACCTTGCATAGAGCACATAAAAAGCACATAGCAGATGGCCTCAGTAATAAATACTTTAACGTTTATAGCTGGGGGTTTCTAATTTAATTGGATGAGTGTTTTTTGAAATCCACTTAACAGCATATTGTTGCAGCTGAGTGGTCTCATCCATTAACAGCTCCATATCGGAAACTAGATTACTTAATGCAGCAATTTCTTTTTCTTCCAATGAATTGTGTGAAGCAATATGCTTAAGATAAGCATTGCACATTTGCCGGTATGCGCGATCCCAATTAACACCACCATTACCATACAGCTCATCAGTCACTCGCCCTGCGATACGAATAACTTCACCTTGTACGGTTAATGCTGCGCCTTTAGGCGGGACTAAATAATCCCAAAGGTTATCGTATGTTTGCTCCCAAGTATCACCAACTAACTCAATAGCTGACTGTCCGTCGTGAAGCAAACGCGTTGCCACAGGCGTTACACCATATAAGCGATACAAGTTATTTAAGGCGTGACTGTACTCATCTACACTATCTTTATTAAAGTCTTCTCGCATAAACTCGAACTTATCGCCAATAGCGGTCACCAATTCTTGCATTTTAGGCGTAATTTCTACGCCATAACGAACGAATAGCTCTGTCATATCAACCATACTGGGAATATCCAAATTGCCGCAGCGCTGCAAGCTGTATTCTAATGGTGTTAAGTCATATTCATTTTTAACGTTAATATCCGCACCGGCCGCAAGCAATACTGCCGCATTGTGGACGTTATGAAAGGTTACTGCGCTATGCAGTGGCGTATTGCCCGCTTTACTTTGAAAATTTACGTCCGCTCCCATTTGAATAAGAACGTCCAAGTTCGAGTGTATAGCGCCTGCTCTAAGGTGTAGCGGCGTATTGCCATAGGTATTTAAATAATGCAAATCCGCGCCATTATCAACAAGCCACTTTGACAACTCATCGGGACAATGACTAAACCCTAGTGCCGATACCTTACCGTAGCCGCTGTAAGCATCCAGCTCGCATTTGTCAAAAATAGTGATAAGAGTCGAGAGATTTTCTTTTTTGATCAGCTCATCAAAATTCTTGGGAAGTGTTTTTCTTTTTCGTGCCATGGTTACGTACTCTATCCTTTGTATATAACATATTCACTGTGCGCTAAGTGAACTGGGGGTCTATATTTTATATAATATCCCGAAGACTGATATGGCTTATTTTAGAGGCGCTATTATACAAAAATAATTTCCCTATAGATCGGTGTTTTTAACAGACAAACGGTAATTCCCCCATTTTTAATGGAGGCGAGCTGTAGAATCACTCGTTTTTAATTTATTGTTATTGATGGTTCAACCATAACCGAGTAGCTATTTTGCTCCCCCCTCATTTACTGCTCATTCATTACTCTTTGTGCAAAAAAATTAGTGAATTATTCACAATAAGGTTAAGAGGCCTGCACTTTAGAGGAAGTAAACGAATTTGTTTATTGATTTAGAATTGACCATCACTATATAAAAACAGTCAAAAAGAACACTATTGCCAGAGTTAAGGCTCATATGTGTTATGTGTTGCCACGCTCCGCTGTCAAAGATGAGCTTTCATCCAACCTCTCGAAGTCATATTTAACCTTAGATACGACAAACAAGTCACACTGAACAACTGCCGCATCATTTAAATTAAAAAGGACATAATTATGCCCTTTAGTTAAAGAGCTTTTATAAATAATCCCGTCATACCCTTTCGATTTAATAAACTCTGATATTATTTGCGTCGGCGCATATTCTGATTTGGAATCAGATTCCGTTACAGGCCAAGAAAAAGCAATATCCATCGCAGCCCACACAGCGTCAATTTTCTGCTCAATAGAAGGTTCGTCGATGTAAAAATATGGGTACTGCTCGGCCTCAGCAGTCTCCGAAAAATCTATCAACTTCATATCCTTTGTCAAATGCAATTTAGCGATTGTTACGGGTAATCCAGGCCAAGGCCTCACTTCGTGTACCGCAGTTTCTGCATCTGCTGCTACATATAAACAAGGGTTCCCTTTTAAGTTCGCTCTCCCCTCTGAGGGGCTATTGCTCAAGGGTTTCATTCGCTTGAATGAATAAGGAATACGCTTATCAACATGGAACTCTTGTTCTGCACTATCAGTAGCCTTTTCCTTATCGCATCCAGTTTGTGCACGCCATACCACAGAACCAGATTTCAAGGTTTTAATCCTGTCATTACAAGTGTCATTAATTGAATTTAGAAATTCACTCGACTCATGATCTAAAGTGTAGTGCAACTTAGAGCACGCTTTTTTAGAAAAGTCAGAATAGCTTAACCAAGATTTGAAGCTCATTCATACTCCTTAGTTTGTAGTAACACATAACACTTACAACAAGCAGTTTTGTGACGTTCTTCCACAAAATTATTCTACTACTAGCATCTAAATCAGGTGAATATTATATTCTTGGCCAGCAATTATCACCAAAATACCTGAATACATGAGATGGTCTATCAATTTTGATAAATGTAACCTGAGCTGCTACTTCCATTGAGCTATCCTTGTCATATAAAAATTTAATCAAAGAGCACGTTCCTCTTTTATACAAAAGGCGCGTTCTCTTATTTACATTACTCATTAATAACAAATTATGTAACTGTTTGCTATCCATATACCCAAACCACCTCTAGATGCAGAATTCAGCGTTTCATAGGGGGTTTAGAGTTACTTTGCAAGAATGGCTGTTGGGTTTCGTTGCACTCAACCCAACCTACGGCGATAAATTTAACGCCGAGCTGCTCTGGTTTTTCCTAGCGCCTGGCCCCTAAAACCTAGAACCTTTTCCTTACCTAAAATCTGCCATATCTAAATAGTGCTCTATCCCGGTAATTTTATCTTTCGCATGGTGGTTTACATAAATTACTGTGCTACTGCCTGCAGCGCATATTTTTTCGATTAATAGTAAAACACGCTGCCGATTGGCTTCATCAAGCCCCAAACATGGCTCGTCTAAAATCAGTAATGTGGGGTGTTTTACCATAGCGCGGGCAATCAATAGCATGCGTTGGTCACCAAAAGACAGTTGCGTAAATGGGGTGTTTTTTAACTCACTCAAACCTAATAATGCTAACCATTGTATGGCGATATCAAGCTGAATTTGAGTTGGCTTTTGATACAAGCCAATGCTGTCGTAAAAGCCTGATACTATGGTATTAAGCGCCGAAATACTAACCCGATATTCCATATGCAAAGCATTCGAAATATAGCCAATATGCTGCTTAATTTGCCAAATACTTTCACCACTGCCGCGTTGATAGCCAAACACTTTAATATCATTGTTATAACACTGCGGATTATCGCCAGTGATTAAGTTAAGCAGGCAGGTTTTGCCGGAGCCGTTTTGACCACTGAGCTGCCAATGCTGTCGTGCTTTGATTGTCCAATTTAAGTGGTTAAAAATAACCTTACCGCTATAACTGACGCTGGCATTTTGCAATCGTACTAACTCAGGCTCATTAAACTCTGGGGCACTGTGTGCCACATCTTTGCTAGGAATCGTTAAATCAGTTTGTTGTAGGTGTAATAATTTAAATAAATCATCGCGCTGCTTAAGGTCAGGAGTTGCTAGTTGCTGTTGTAATTCGCCATTTTTCACATAACCATAATGCGTAATAAATACGGGGATTTCATCTAACCGATTAACCACAAAGACCATGGTCATGCTGGCACTTAGTTCGATTAATACGCTACGTAATAGCTCAACGCTTTGTACATCCAAACCGTCAAACGGTTCATCAAGCACAATCAGTTCGGGCCGATTACTCAGTGCTTTAATTAACATTAGTTTACGTGTTTCCCCGGTTGAGAGTGCGCGCAAACGTTGCTTAAGCAATGTCTCAAAAGCAAACCCTGTAATTAACTGCTGGCATAGCTGTTGATCAAAACATGGGCTTGATTGCTGATAAATCAGCTCTGACACCAATTTAGGGCTAGTTTTACCATCGGTGATGTCGTCTTGATCAGCTAATAACTCAGCGGTAATCAATTGCTTTTGCAGATCTGAAGAGACTATTTCTGTACGCTTAAAATCACAACTTCGTGTACCACTGACAATATTAGCTTGATCGAGTAATACTGCTGTTATGGCTGATTTTCCTGCTCCGTTACCGCCAAGCAGCACCCAATGCTGAGCGCTCTCAACCTGCCAAGTTAGCTTACTTACGAGAAAACTTTCGCGTTCATTAGTACCAAGGTTAGCCGTCACATTATTGAGTTTAATTGACTGCACAGCGATCCTTTTTAGCTCTTAAATTAATTAGTTTGAAAATACATGACTTTTATTAGCATGGCTATAGAATAAAATTCACGCGGTTTAAACCTTTTTAAATCTGCTAACGTCTAATCTATAAAGCCATTAACAACGAGTAAAAATAATGAATACACTTAGTATCTCTAGTTTAGCCGTAATCTTATTAACTAGTAGTTTAGCTGCTCATGCTGAGCAAAAAATTGAACAGACCTTTGATGTCACTGCCAAGCAGGCATTGGCGATCAACGTGCCCGTTGGCAGCCTAGAACTTAGCACCCATCAAGGTAACCAAGTAACCGTGTCGATTGAGCTAAAAGCGAAAAATGATAATTGGTTTAGTGATGATGTTGCACTTGAAGATATCACTTTAAAAAATCAACAAAGTAGCGATAAGCTGAGCCTCTCGATTGATAATGACGATGTGCAACAAAGCTGGCTGGTAAGTATACCAACAACCATGGCGATAGATTTAGAGCTAGGTGTGGGCGATATTGAAGTAAACAATTTTGCTAACACTGCCAGCATCGATGTCGGTGTGGGCGCAGTACGGATCAGCAGTGCGTTAGCTGACTATCAAACGATCACCTTAGATAGCGGTGTTGGCGACACCAAAATAGCAGGCATGAAAAATGATGCTAAACATAGCCGTAAGCTGGTCACCTCAACTAGTAAATATAACGGTGACGGCCAATACCGCATTAACGTTGAAGTCGGTGTAGGCGATATTAAAATCAGCCACTAAAAATTATCAGCCCTCGTTAAAGACATTCATGAGGGCTTTTTTAATATCCGCAACCGAAAATGGTTTATAAACATGTACATTAGAGCCAAGTTCATAAGTTCGCTCTAAATCACTTGGCGCAGTGTTGGCGGTGATCACAATGATCGGAACCGTTGAATTTAATTCTTTGCGAATGATATCTATCGCTTGAAAGCCATCCATCACCGGCATGTTCAAATCCATAAAAATCACATTAAACTCACTTTCAGCAATTTTTTGTGTTGCTATTAAACCGTTTTCAGCCACTTCAACGGTGTAATTAAGCTCGGTTAAAATTCGTGATAAAATTGTTGCGTTTAATAAATTGTCTTCCACAATTAAGCAATGCAGTTGTGCGGGTAAGTTGCCTTGATTCGTTAGTAGTGCAGCTTTAGATAATGGCAAACGGATCTTAATCTGTGCACCATGCGGTATGACATCTTTAAACTCAACGCCGCCTTGCATAGCACTGACAATATGTTGCACACGTGCCAAACCGGTTTGTAAGCCCTGAAAGTCATTGCTCTGTTCTATACTATGATGATTTAAATATGGATAGCATTGAGCAAAACCAACGCCGCTATCAGCGACCACTATTTTAATATGACCATCTTGGTAACTAACGGATATTGAAACCTGCCCAGTGCTAGTAAATTTAATGGCATTACTAAGTAGCTCGGTAATGATTTGCTGCAATCGTAAATGATCAAACTCTGTATAGCGATCTAACTCAGGACTGAGTTTTACTTCAAACTTTAACTGTTTGTTATCACAGGCAAACTGAAAAGGTGTAATAGCCGACTCAAGCGTGGTTATTAAATTACGCTTGATAAATTTTAACTGCCATTGCCCAGTATTAAACTGCTGTAGTTCATGTAACTCATCCAGCATACTTACAATCCTGCTGGCACAATATTTTGCTTGTTTTTGCAATGCTTGCTGAGATTCTGATAGCTGAAGTTGCTCAATCGAGTCTATCAGCCCTTGTAGCGGTGTTCTAAATTCATGACTTGCCCGTGCGATAAAGCGCTCTTTATAAGTGCTTATCTGCTCTGCTCGCAACTTTTGTTGTTGGTATTTATTAATCGCAGCGATAATTTGCAGCTCCATAGGCTGAAATATAAATTTCAGCTCAATGAATAGCAACACTAAAGTTAATAGCCAAAAAGCCAGCTCTAGGTTGGACAGCACTCGGGTTTTGAACTTTGCTTGTTGTTCAAATAGCGAGACTGCACCATCAAGCTCCTTGAGCAAGCGTTCAACCTCTGCAACTGTAAATCGCTTTTCTACTTTGCTTACACTAGGATCATTTAACAGTTGCTGCACTTTAGCCAAATACGCTAGCGACGTTTGCGCAAGATTAATCGGTGACGAAAAATAATAAGCAACCAACTCGTCGTCTAAATATAAATAATCGCCATTAGAATGCTGTTGCACTAAAAATTCATGCCCTGCTCTAAACTCTGCGCTCGCTTTAGCTAATACATTACGATGTAATTTAATATTGCTACCAATCTCAGTAACCATGGCATTACTATGCCAAGCGATTTTTTGTGACAACATCCGCTGCTTACCTGCAACATTGATAATATGAGCATCGTCTTTTTGCACAAAAAACATAAACTGAATAAGCAAAGCACTCGCGCTCGAGAGAATCGCTATCGCTAATAACGCCCAACGATAGCGCGACCGAATATTAGCAATAATTTGAATCATAATAGGCCCTATTATTTTTTAATAAGTGTAGACCAAAGGGGATAAAGTGACACTTTACGCAATGATATTATTAAAAAAATAAACCCCGCTTAAATGCGGGGTTTATCAGTTTTGGTTTAATAATTACCGATTTTCTAAACGATTATAATCAAACAAACCGTATTCAACACCACCGTATTGTTTGGCAACTTTGTGCAAAATATCACTGTATTGCCAAAATTGCGGATGTGTTCGGCGAATTGCAAACTGACTCTTTAATGCTCTGTAATCGGCTTCTATTTGCATCAATGGTAGTTGCTCGGCAAATGATGCAAGTTGTTGTGGATTATTCAAATACCAAATTGTTTCAGGGTAATCACCAATGAAACCAGGCACAATGGTGACGGTATCTTCTGCATAAGCGCGCTGCCCTTCCTCGTTCAATAAACTAGAAATATTATAATGGGCATTGTGATGGATCATGGTATACGCTTGATGCTCTGCAGCACCGTCTTTCACTAATATAAACGAGATTTGCGGCAGTAAATTAATTGCTTTTGCAGGCATATTATTTAACTGCTGTAACGGCTCTGGTACTTGTGTGTAATCAAAGCGCGGACTTAACACCGGTTTTAGCGTTTGTTTAATTAAGCCATATAACTCGTGTTGTTGATCCTGTGTTTTGTAGTCAATACCAGTTGGCTGACTAAACTCATCACCACTTTCAAAGAAATTAGTTAAACTCGGTGGTGCTTTACGATACCAGTTTGCTTTTAACTCTTTACGCTGAGGCTTAGGTAACAGTGCTAAAAAGTTTTGCTCGCCTTCTAGACGTAAAAAATCCATGTATAAACGAGTGATCAACTGATGGCCAACATTACCGTAGACATCAAACCCGGCAACTAATAAATAATGTATCCGCTCAAACAGTGCGTAATCTAATACCCACATGGTTTTTGGCTCTTGGCCAATAAAACCTTTAACCACAGTCGCACTATCAAAATGGCGGAAAATAGTCAGAGCAGCATTATCATTCACCTCGTCACCACGCCATAATAGGTCGGTGGTTAGATTTTCACCATTTTTGAACATGCTATTTGCCAACGTTGCCTTGGCTTTAAGGTAAGTATTCTGACGTTTGGCATATTTGACCCAGCTAGAAATAGGTAAAGCGTTGCTTTCTTCAGCCGCTGGCAATGCCAAGGCATCTTCATGTTGTAGCAGCATTTCACCCACTTCTGGCGTTGCCGCTTTAGCTGGATCAGCAAATGCCACCCAAAAATGATCATTAATAACATTTAACGCTATTTGACCACGACAAACAGGCCCTTTAATAAAGCCCATAATGATTAATTCAGCTTCATCTAACATAAATTGATATTTAGATTTAACCGGCATGGCGGCAAACACTTTAAATGGGTTGGATGCTATTTCTGGCAAGTAACTTGGCATGCTGTCAACGTGATAATCTGGCGCAATAAACTGGCTGTACAAGCGCGCTAATTTACTGTCATTCAGTGCCAGTGGTAAATGCGTTTTTGCCAAAATAGTCGAACGATCATGCATTAAGCGATAATACACCCGCTCCACTTTAGGGTCATCGTAAGGGCGGCGGGTATTTACTAACTCAATGTCCTGCCCTGGTGGGGTACTCGAACGCACCAATTTAAAAAAGCTTTTTTCATCATCTTGTACAAAATAAATATGTGCTAAATACCAATGTTCAAACACATAACGTGCTGTTAATTGATACTTTAAATCGTCTTGATTTAAAAAGCTCTCCCAGCGTTGTGCTTGAGCTAAAGCAGCTTTGCTTGGCGGTTTAATATGCGCCATTTTACCGCCCTCTTTAAGCCACTTTTCAAGGTGCTTAAATTCAGTACGCGAAATACCAGGTAATCCATATGGCATCCCGGAATGAGGTTGGCTGTTGGCAAGGCTGTCAAATTCTCCTATAGTGGCGCAGCTTTGCGAGCGATCTAAAGAAAAATCAAACTCATCACCTAAGATCTCATCATTTGGTAGCGGTGAGCTCATTTTTAACACTAAACTGTTGTACAACACGCTACCGGCAAGATTTGCTTGCTCTGTTTGCGCTCGTTCATTCAATACTGGGGTAAAGTCTTTATCACGCCACTGGCTAGTATTCGTTGCATCAAAAAGTAAGCGGCTGGGAGTCGATGCTAATAAACGAGTACCATTGTAAACACGTTCCTTACTTAGGCCGCGGTCAATTCCTTCTGGAGATGAAAGTTTCAGTTGGCATGGTGCATCATAGCAGCCATGACAAACCACACAACGACTCTCGAGCACAGGTTGTACATGCTGTAAAAACTCAGCACCGCTACCTGAGTTATGTTCAACCATACGCTGCTGTGTTTGCTCTGGCCCGAATAGCTCATTGTAATGAGCGGCACCTAAATAAGCGCAGCCACTGAGCACAACAATTAGTGCACTCAGCAAAAAAGACTTTCTCATCGAATTATTCGTCCTCATCGCCCAAGTCAAACGTCGGCATCATATCCATTTGTGGGGACACAAATGTTTGCTCTGATTGGGTATCGAGTACTGCGCTCAATAATGGTCCACGCGTTAAAGTTAGCTGTGCTTGATGTGCATTGCTTGCTAAGTCTGCAAACGCCGGGTTATGGGCTTCTACAATATAATCTGAAATAGTAATAGCAATGCTGCTATCCGGTGCTGGATTTTGACAAAGCTGGGTCAGTAAGTCGTCATCTAAAAGTACGCTTATTGAGAGATCAGGGGTCGATAAATCTCGCTCATTTAAGGTCTCATCAAAAAGAAATAACGGAAGTGTTAAACTACTATCTTGCTCTAATTCCATGTGCTGCTCTCAAATACTAAAATCGTTAATATGACAGTATTATAGCAAAAATTAATTAAATTTAGCTAAACTGACTGCTGATTTACAGCCTGTTTAGCTATTAAAGATAACCTACATTAAATATTATTTACCAAGGTAGGGTTTCACCATTTGAATGCCAAAAACCACCACTATTGCTTAGGTTTAGTTCATCAATACGTTGTGCTAAAAGCTCTGCAGATAATTCAGGCGAAATGTCTCCGGCATAATTAACCATTTGTGTTTGCACAAAGCCCGGATGAAATAAACCAACCGCAATTTTTTTGCTTTTTAGCTCATGAGCTAAACTGACTGATGCCGCGTTAAGTGCAGCCTTTGACATACGATAACCAATATAACCACCTGAGTCATTATCAGCAATCGACCCTAAGCGACTGCTGATCATGGCAACTTTAGCGTCAATACCTAAGCAGTGTATTAACGCATGGGTAACTCGAATTGGTGCTACAGCATTGATGGCTATCTGTTGATTAATGGTATCAAAATCCATCTCTGCCATACTTTCATTATGGAAAATACCGGCATTGTTAATAAGCAGATCTATCTTATGCCCATGTAACTGGTTTTCAAGTGTTTCGATATCTGCTGCATTGGCAACATCGATATTGCTGATCACTGTCACATCTAATTCTTTAAGTTCATCGCTTGGAGTACGCACCACGGCCGTAACCTGGTAACCCTTTGCTAAATATTGCTGACATAAATTAAGGCCGATGCCACGATTAGCGCCTGTAATTACCACATGCTTTGTCATACTTTTACTCCCATTCTATATACACTCTATAACTGAGAGCTTGGGGCAAACAAAAATAAAAAAAGCACCTAAGTGCTTTTTTAGTTAATTAAATTAAGCATAACTAGTTACATTTCACATCATTCATAGCGGAGGTCATAATTGAAAACACTGCGCCTTGTGGATCGGTGATCACACTAAAGCGGCCCACCTCGGGAATATCGGTTGGTGCCACACACACTTCACCGCCAAGTTGCTGAGCCGTTGCGACATAGTTATCACAATCATCGACAGCAAAATAAATCATCCAGTGAGCAGGAATTTCTGCAGGCCATTCATCGGTCATCTCAATCATCCCTGCAACGGGTTGGTCAGCAACAGTGAATAATGTGTAGCTCATTCCTTGCATAGGTTTTTCAACGCTCTGCCAACCCAATAACTGGCAATAAAACTCACGGCTTGCAGCACTGTTGCGGGTTGCCAGTTCATGCCAATAGGGAGTATTAAGTTCACCTAAACGTTTGCAACCTTTATGTTGATTACCTTGCCATAAGGCAAATAATGCACCACCAGGCTCATTTAGCAACACCATGCGACCCGCGTCCATTACATCATGAGGACCGGCGATAATATCAGCACCTAATTGTTTGGCTTTTTCAGCTACTTCATCAATATTATCTACTGCAATATAGGCTAACCAATGACTTGATGTCGCTGCGTTTTTTTGTTCGTTCAGCATTTGATACATGGCAGCAATATCATCACCTTGCTTTTGTAACATAGTGTAATAAAGACCATCACCAATGGGTTGATCATCAGCCCCCCAAGCAAATAACTCAGTGTAAAAAGCTTTGCCGCTTTTCCAGTTAGATGTACATAACTCTGACCAACAGAAAACCCCGTGGGGGTGATTACTTTGTGTGTCACTCACGATTCAATCTCCTTAAATAGTACATCTACTAAAGTTAAAAGAGGAAAGCCATTTTAGCCAATTTTATTTGTATCGTAAGGTGATCTTTATAGCAAAACAAACAACGAATGATTTGAACCCGACCTAAATACAGCTGCGATAGTGTAATATCACTTATTACGGTTAAACGAATCGATACTTTTGCGGGCACTGGCCACATGCTAATTTATAAAGCTGAAATTTGGCCTTTTAACACCCAAATCGAGACTTTAAAAGAGCATTCACCGGCCCTTTTTAGTGGCTGTGCCCACCACCAAGCGCTTTACCATTAGCATCATAAAAGCCAGACGCACCATGCTCGATAAATCCTAAGTTAATCATTTTGGCTAAAAATGGGTCGCCTTCGTTATCACCAATATCCGCATAGTCAGTCGTTTGATAAGCATCCCACAGGGCAAATTGCTGCTGTATCTGAGCTTTTTTAAAGTCCACAGTGCCCAACGTTAATGTTTGAGTAAGTTGCGGTTTAGCAATACTCATTGCGCTTACCAGCTTTTGATTTACCAACCATGCAAGCTCAATCGTAGTATCACCTTGCACTAATTGATAATGCTGTATTTTCTCGCAGCCATCACCTTGCTCATCGGTTAAAGTCATCTTGGCAATAAAATCATCACTCACTAATTGGTATTTAGTACTCCAATCTTGCTGACCTTGCACCTCTGAAGGTTGATATTCAATACCACGCTGCGGTGTTTGAAAGTAACGAATTGGCCGAATTTGCTGATTACTCAACTGTTGCCACACTTCAACTAATTCAAGGCCTTGCTCTGCAACCTGATGGGGTGTTCGCCATAATGTAAACTGTTGAGATTCAGCCACAGCTTTGCCCGCAACTTGCTTACCAACCTGATAGCTTGCTTGCACATATTGACTGTCCAACGCACACTGCGTGGCACTGGCCAATGGACTTATTAACGCTAAAGATAGGATAATTTTTTTCACTGGATTCTCTTTTCGATTTAATACCGTGGGTCACTGTAATGTGTTTATTTTGCAGATTAATGACAAAGAGCAACTCAGTTTTGGGTTGCTCTTTAGTAAAGCGTATTACATGACAATTACTTAATTTGTAACTTTAGCATCCGCTTGTTTTACTAAGTCAGCTGCATAATCCATCACGTGAAAAATAAAGCTCTGCTCGTTAGTACCTGTTACCAAATGCGCACCAGGGCCAATTGCATAAACACCAACATCTTCACCAGCATGAGTTTCAGATGACAGCGGCACAAGTGCTTCTTGGTGGAAACCTGGACTTTGCGTATCCACATCGGTTAAATCAACACGGCCGGTTACTGGGGCAAAGTCGTAACCTACTTCAGCATCCGTTTCCTGACCTAAATCTCTAAAGCCGCCACCATTAGCATAACCTACGGTGGTGTATGGCATATTATCGGCAGCAAGTGTTGGCTCGGTTTCACCCACGGCAACCACTTTACCTAAAATTGGATTACCGCGTTTTGGGTAGCCTGCGATAGTAAATACATGGCTGTGATCGGCAGTGACAATAATCAGCGTATCTTCAATGCTGGTTTTATCAAGCGCCACTTGCACCGCTTTTGATAACTCAATGGTATCGTTTAAAGCGTTATAGGCATTGCCCGCATGGTGTGCATGGTCAATTCGTCCAGCTTCAACCGTTAAGAAAAAGCCTTTCTCGTTATTATCCAATACATCCAGTGCTTTTGCTGTCATCTCTGATAACGATGGTTCACCTGCAATATCATTGCCACGGTCAGCTTCGTATTGCATGTGAGATTCATTAAACAAGCCAAAAATTTGTTTAGTGTTAGTCACATCAATCGCATTAAAACCTGCTTGATCCATTACGTATTGACCATTTGGATACTGAGCTTGCCATTCAGCAGTTAAATCACGGCCATCAGTACGATCGCCTTCTACCGAGCTTACTGCATCAGCTGAATTATATGCTGCGTCTTTTGGTAAGAAATGACGACGACCGCCACCCATTACCACTTCAAGACCATCAACATCGATCCCAGCAAAACGCGCTTCTAAGTTCTTTTCAAAGTTAACCAGTTGCGATGCAATATCTTCACAATTAGCCGCTTCCGACTCAGGCATATCTGAAACATCTTCCCAATTGCGGTTTGCCGCTTTTGCATACGTTGCAGCTGGTGTGGCATGGGTAATACGTGCCGTTGAAATAAGTCCCGTTGATTTACCTGCAATTTCCGCAAGCTCTAATGACGTTACTAATTCATGGCCTTTACCTGACAAACAATTACCATTAACCACTGCTTCATCAATACCAATAACACCGACATCAGTTTTTACGCCTGATGCCATTGCTGTCATCGTACCGGCAGAATCAGGTGTTTGTGCATCAACATTATAAGTTTTAGCAAACCCTGAAAACGGTAGTGTTTCAAAGCTTAACTGATGTTCTTCACCCATTTTGCCCTGTAACTGACCCGCTAAAATACGCGCAGCTGTTACTGTTGAAATCCCCATACCGTCGCCAACAAACAAAATGACGTTTTTCGCTTTGCCAGACTCTTTAACAATATTAGCAATATTATCTTGGCTACTAGCTAATTTAGTGTGTGCTTCTTTATACCAAGTATTGGTAGTAAGCGGCGCTAACTGTTGTGGATTCAATGAAGTTTCAGCATCGTTACACACTACAGTGGTTGTAGTTACTTCATCTGCATCCAGCTCACCATTTTGATTGCTGTCGTCACCTGTTAGGGTCTCAATGCCACCATTGATACATTGCTCAGAGCCAACTGCAAGCGTATTTTTAACCGTCATTGACTCAATTTTATCGTCATCATCAGAGCAACCCGCTAACGCAACAACCACAGCAAGAGATATTAAGTTAAGTTTTTTCATTGTAATCACCATTATTCTTCTATTAGTTCGAGCGCTTGACTGATAATGTGGAAAATAACATTTTGCTCCACAACGCCTTGTGCCAACTGTGCCCCAGGGCCCTTAGCATGCAATGAAATATCCTCACCTGCATGAGTTTCCGAGCTAAGTGGGACTGCTGCTTCTTGATGAAAGCCCGGTGTTAAGGTATCAACACCACTTAATTCAACACGCCCAGCAACGGCTGCGGCTAAATATGAAGCGTCTGCATCTGTTTCATCACCTAAATCTCTAAAGCCCAAGCCATTTGCGTAACCGACTGTGGTATACGGCATACCGTCAGCTGCAAGGGTTGGAGTATCGCGACCTACTGCTACAACTTGACCCAAAATTGGGTTACCGCGTTTTGGATAGCCAGCAATGGTAAATACATGGCTGTGATCCGCAGTGACTAAAATAAGTGTTTCATTCGGATCGGTATTTTCTACTGCTGCTTTTACCGCATTGGCAAATTCAATTGTGTCATTTAATGCGTTGTAAGCATTACCGGCATGGTGGGCGTGATCGATACGACCCGATTCAACCGTTAGGAAAAACCCTTTTTCATTATTCTTTAATATATCAATCGCTTTAGTCGTCATTTGCGTTAATGAAGGCTCACCTGCAATATCATTACTGCGATCCGCTTCATATTGCATATGCGATTCATTAAATAATCCAAATACGCGTTTGGTATCGCCATTTATTGCGTCAAAGCCGGCCTGATCAGTAATGTATTTACCATCGCTATACATTTGCTGCCATTGCGCTGTTAAATCACGTTCATCAGTACGATCACCTTCGACTGCACTCATAGCATCATTAGAGTTAAATGCAGCATCTTTTGGTAAGAAATGACGACGGCCGCCACCCATCACCACTTCTAGACCATCAACATCAACACCCGCAAAGCGCGCTTCAAGATTTTTTTCGAAATTAACTAATTGCGACGCAATATCTTCACAACCTGCAGTGACTGCATCTGCAGGCATGTCGGAAATGTCTTCCCAATTACGATCAGCTGATTTTGCATACGTTGCAGCTGGCGTTGCGTGGGTGATCCGTGCAGTAGAAATAATACCTGTGGCTAGGCCTTTAATTTCTGCAAGCTCTGTAGCTGTAATTAATTCATTACCTGCTACAGTTGCACATTTGCCACGTTCAATGTCTTCGTTAACACCAATAACACCAACATCCGTTTTAACACCTGAGATAATAGCCGTCATGGTGCCTGCTGAATCCGGTGTTTGCGCATCGACGTTATACGTTTTTATTTGTGCCGAATACGGAAATTCTTCAAAGCTCAAAAAGCCCTCTTCTCCTAAAGCGCCTTGTTTTTGGCCTGCAAGGATACGTGCTGCGGTGAGGGTTGATATACCCATGCCATCACCAACAAATAGAATTACGTTCTTTGCTTTAGTGGCTGGTGTTGCATTAGCCATCGTTTCTTTAGAGGTTAATTTAGCCTGTGCAGCGCTATACCAATCACTTTTCATTTGGTTATCAGGTAACACACCTGCATTAGCACCCGCTGACAACGCCAGTGTTAAACCAATTGCAGTCGCAATTTTATTAATTTTCATTTTTAAGTTCCATTGATACGATTTGGTCAAGAATGTCTGTAGTAATGAGAGCATAATATTAGGTAGGTTTTGTTACTTAAAAAGTGACTTTATGTTACATAAAAATTAAAAGTTACAT